>CALDEW010000021.1 GCA_937942355.1 uncultured Pirellulaceae bacterium
GCATCGATGCTGAAAAGGTGTTGGCAGAGGAAAGCCGCGTCTCCGAATTTCACGCTTGGCATATCGCTCAGCAAGTTTGTCACGCGCTTGACAATGCAAAACAGCACGACGTGATTCATCGAGATATCAAACCGGGAAACCTAATTCTTGCCGCAGCACCCGCAGGTACTCAACATCCCGTCAACGTTCCTTTTGTGAAGGTTGCCGACTTCGGATTAGCGAAATTCAACGATAAGCAACTTGATGCAACGATTACGCTCGAACATGCGGTCAGCGGCACGCCTTTTTATATGTCACGTGAGCAGATCAAATCCGAAGAGATCGACCATCGGAGCGATATTTATTCACTGGGCACAACGATTTGGCACTTAATTACCGGCGACCCTCCGGTGACGGGCGCTAGCCCGCTCGACGTGATCACTAACAAGATGAAGCTTGAGGATGAATGGCTTGAGGATGCACCAGAGAATATTTCAACGGTCGGTTTCGAGTTGCTTAAAAAGATGTGCCGTCACGATCGTGAACAACGGATTGATGATTACACCGCGCTGAATCACGAAATCGAGTCCGTTATTGAACAACTGGGAAACAACGCGGACACCGACACCGGTGGCCCTCAATTGGTCGACGTTCCGTATTCAGCAAGGGCCAAAGTGACAGCGATTCATGAGGTTGCAAAGACCTACGTTGCTGATGGCGATGGCGATTCCAATGCGGCGATAGCGACTCGAGACTTCGCCTCGGATGAAATCGAACCGGACGATTCGTTGCGGGAATTGGTGCGGCCCGTCCATTCGGGCAATGGCTCGCCCAGGACAAGCGGATCTCGTTTCGCGAATTGGATCGCCATTGTAATCGGCGCGGTTTTGATTCCTGCGACCATCTATTTTTTGTTATCCAAAGGACAACACGCGGTTTCCAGCAACAGGGCTTCCGAAGCAATCGCAACCGCTGGGGGCAAGCAAGAAGGAACGTTCGTAACGCTTGATGAATTCGAAGGGCCGCCAATGATGCTATTCAATGGTAGAAGCATGGACCCCACGCAGAAGTCTTCCGGAACGTGGGAGCCGGCTGAAGGAGCTGAAGGAGGAGCAATTCTGTCTGGGATCGGCACCAGGAATTTTCGATGCCGAGGCAACGATCGAAAGCCGTTACGCCATTTCCGTTTTGTCTGTGGGTTTCGACATAACATGGCTGATATAATCGGTTTTCGGTTTTTGAATGATTCCGAGGAAGATGAACCCGACAGCGCAATATGGGAAGTCGAAGTCGAAAGAGAAAGTGCGACTTTGAAAAATGGAACGACGATCTTAACGTGCGCCGTGCAACAATTCGACGATGAACAAAGTTTTGGCTACCACCAGTTTCGCTTAGATTCGCAACCAGATCATTGGCGCGTGGAAATCGATGGGGAACTGCTTGGCGAAATCCCAAAATCAAACGATGGCTCCTCTGGGGAGCGCATCGTTCAAATTCTTGTTACTGGCGATGGGCCCGCACACTTTGAAACGTTAAATTTTAGATCGTTCAAAGACAACTAAACACTCTTCAAGCAGACGCAAAGCCGCCTCGTTTCGATGTCTTACCGAGAACCCGATCCGCCTCCGCCGTAGGCTGGACTGCTGGTCGTTCTACTTCCACTTCCACTGTTGTAACCAGGTGCTGAAACTGTGCCGCTACCTTGTGTGCCGCTACCTTGGGAATAAGAAGGGCTGGAGCCGAACGTCGCTTGCGCCGGACGATTTCCTCCGGCACGGCAACCTGCGATTGAAAATACGGTTACAGCAACAACAGCCACAGTTAGCGCGAATTTTTCCGACTTAAACATTGTAATCATCCATGATTAATTAAATTGATTTCCGCCGAGCCTTCCGACCCTTACTTAATTAAGTGATATGGTCAGAATTATCAGATTTTCGATTGTGGAGCAACGTGGTTTGGCACTCACTTCACCAATTACCATTGCTCGACTCGATTCTAAGACTCAGGTTGAGCCCTTTGACGCGCCGAAGTTTCTGAGCTTACCGGTATTTTCGGTCTTTTTGAAGCCATTGAACTACACCTTTAGTTTTCGTGGTTGATCAATTCAGATTGCACCGTATGCCAGCATGATCGATCAAAGTTCCAGCTTCTTAAACATTGATTTAATTTTGAGTCGCACACGGCAAGGCGACATCGCATTTCACACGCATCATACCGCCAGCAGAATGCAACCCACAAGGCAACCCTCTACCCGCCCGCAACGTCGTATTGTAGTCGTTTGAAGCAGGCTATCAGATGGGGCGTTATGCCAAGCCTTTGCTGACGATGAAGTGGCAGGATTTGTGGAAACAAAAGATTGTCGGTTGCGACACGATTGGATAACGTTCAAAGTAAGCTGCGTCGCTTTGGCACCTCTAATGTTCCTTCAATCGTTCAATTGAAATTACTTTGCGTTAGGGCTTTTGCACATCGAACGAATTGCCGTGCTCCGGGGTAACAATGAAACTTGTTTCGGATATGATTCTTAAATGAAAGCCTTCGCGACCAACAAATGTATAAAATAGAATTTTGGTGGAATATAAAAAAGGGTGCTAATCGGTGAACAAACCAAAGAAAAAGAAAGCTCCCTACTTCGCGACGGTGCCGCCACAGGAAATCTTGCCGATCGTTGACGGTCACTATGAATCGTCTGTCAAAGGCTTGTTCGTGATTGGCGACGTGACCGGTCTGCCGCTGGTCAAGGTCGCGGCCAACCAGGGACGGGAAGTCATCCAGCGGATGGAAAAAGTTGGGCTGTTCAAACACAGCGCCGACCTTGACGGGCTTGATCTTGTGATCGTCGGTGGCGGCCCCGCCGGAATTTCGGCGGCCATTGAATGCGAAGAACGCGGC
>CALDEW010000022.1 GCA_937942355.1 uncultured Pirellulaceae bacterium
AACTCGGAGCAGCCTCTTTAGCCGCCTCGCCAGCGCCACCGGCTGCTGATGAAGTCGTTGTCTGAGTCTGTGCGAGCACAGAAAGGCAAATTGCAAATATATAGTCCACGAATATCCCGTTAGAATTGTTTTAGACCGCGCTCAGAAGGTGTTCACATATATCGATCTGTCGCGTTTTGAACAGCTTTCACTCGCGTGAAAGCATTATGATGCCCAAAAACAAGTCGATATCTTAAATTCGAGGTCTAATCCTGCCAAGGCCAATGAATCGTTGTTTTGCCGAGAATTACAAGGTTCGCAGCGGTGTTCTCAGGGCTGCCGATCAACTTGACGCAAGCGGCATTGGTAACGGTCCGCCCCGGCCATTGATTTGTCCGATCTGCCCTGCTCAAGATACCCTAACTTAGCAGCGTGCATTCGATCAGGCATTCCAACCGCTGGTACGCTTATGATAGAAATCCAGGAAGCAATCGGCTGCAATCGCTTCCCGGGCCTCAGCCATCAATCGTTGGTAATAGGCGATATTATGGAGCGATAACAGAATCGGCCCCAGCATTTCCTTCGCCATAAATAGGTGGCGTAGGTAAGACCGGCTGAGGTGAGCGTAAGGCGTATCGATGCCTTCCATTAGAGGCGATGGATCACGCTCATGGCATCGGTTCCTCATCTTCACTTTGCCGCTGTCGGTAAATGCCGTTGCATTGCGGCCGTTACGCGTCGGCATCACGCAGTCGAACATGTCGACGCCGCGCCGGACCGATTCGAGCAAATCAACCGGCGTTCCAACTCCCATTAAGTACCGGGGCCGGTCTTCGGGCAGGTAAGGCGTTGTGTGGTCGAGAATGCGATACATTTCTACCGGTGGCTCGCCGACGCTGAGCCCGCCGATGGCGTAGCCGGGGAAGTCGAGGCTGACGAGGGCTTCGCTGCATTCTTTACGCAAGCCTTCATCAAGGCCACCCTGAACGATGCCGAATTGAATCTGCGACTCCAACGTATGCGCATCACGCGAACGTTCGGCCCAGCGGATCGTGCGGTCCATCGCGTCTTTAACGACCGACCGCTTGTTAGGCAGTTCAATCACTTGATCAAATACCATCGCAATGTCCGCCGCCAGCGATTGCTGAATGGCGACGCTTCTTTCAGGCGAAATTTCAATCAACGACCCGTCGATGTGCGACCGAAATTTAGCCCCCTGTTCGTCGATCTTGGTCAGTTTCGCCAAGCTGAAGATCTGAAACCCGCCGCTGTCGGTCAGCATCGGTTTATTCCAGTCCATGAACTTGGGCAGCCCACCCATCTCCGCCACGACATCTTCCCCCGGACGCAGGTGAAGATGATAAGTGTTGCCCAGAATAATCTGAGCACCGGTGGAATTCAAAAGACCAGTGGTAAGACCCTTGACCGTGCCACAAGTCCCGACGGGCATAAACGTGGGCAGATCGATCACGCCTCGGGGCGTCGTCAAACGACCCAATCGAGCGTTACAATGTTTGTCTTGGTGAAGCAGTTCAAATTCGAATCCCGGTTTGTTCATGGCTGGATTTTAATCGCGCCCCCTGTTTGGTTCTAGTAAGCATGGCAGAAACTCAACTTACAATCTGGATCGATGCGGACGCTTGTCCGGGCGCGATTCGCGCGATCGTCTTCAAAGCGGCTCAGCGGCTGGAGATTAAAACCGTGTTGGTGGCCAATCAGTCCTTGCGTGTGCCCAATTCGGATTTGTTCAGTATGGTGACGGTGCCTTACGGAGCCGATATTGCGGACAATACAATCGTGCAGAAAATGAATTCTGGTGATGTCGTGATCACCGGAGACATTCCCTTGGCGGCGCGGGTCGTTGAGAAGGAAGGCATTGCGATTGGGCCGCGCGGGCAGGTATTTGACGATTCCACTGTTCACGGAAAACTGGCAACGCGGAATCTGATGGAGCAATTCCGAGCCGCAGGCGTCCAAACGTCTGGGCCGCGTCCTCAAAATCAAAAAGACGTACAAACATTTGCCAATACGTTAGATCGAACGTTAACCAAGTTGTTGAAATAAAGGAAACGACTTCTCGTTGCCGCCGGTGGCAGCCCAGTTGCCTCAATCAGATTTTTCAAAACCATACCCAATAGAATAGATATGCTTAACTCGAAACTAATTCACCCCGAAATTCTTCAGGCACTTGCAGGCTCCGGTCACTTCTCCCAGGTGTTAATCGCCGACGGGAACTACCCGCTTCTCTCGGGAACCAACCCCAACACCAAACGCGTGTTTCTGAACTTAGCGCCGGGTACCGTCGGTGCGTTGGAAGTACTTGAAGCCATTCTTTCGGCAACTCCGGTTCAGGAAGCAACCACGATGACGCCGCCGGATGACTTTCATCCCGACATTCATGACGAGTACAAAGCGATGCTTGGTGAGGGTGTCACATGGACAGAGATGGAGCGCTGGTCGTACTACGACAAAATCAAATCGACCGACACCACATTGGCCATCGCCACGGGCGAGCAGCGCCGTTTTGCTAATCTGTTGCTGACGATTGGCGTTGTGAAGCTTCCTGAAGAGAGCTTCTAAGGCCGGCTGACGAAAGTTTTGGGAGTGCGTTTGAGGTCACTTGAATTTCAAGGTGTGCACAATCCCTTGAACGCTGTGGTTTCCTGTACCGACAACGATCGTGTCGTCAGCGATCACGGCGAGGTTGCTGGCGCCGCCAGAAACGTCGGTCATCAGCTCAATCCACTGGTGCCACGTTTCACCTTCATCGTCCGATATCAAAACGACGTGACGCTTCAATTTTTTGCGCTGGTCGGTGGCGGCCAGTAGGTGATACGTCTTTTCATTGTGTGTGATGGTGTCGTGTTGACCAAGGAACCCTTTCTCCCAGACTTGCGCGTGCTTTTTCCACGTCAGTCCGCTGTCCGCACTGGCAAAGATTGTTGCGATACCCGAGGTGAGAACAAAGACCTTGTCGCCGACGGTAAAGAAATTCATCACGTCGCGCGCGTCTGGAAATTCGGCAGTTTGAGTCCACGTCAAACCGGCATCGGTCGAACGGAAGATCTTGCCCGACGCTTCGTAGCCAACGCCACAAATGACGACGCCGTTGCCCAAGCCCAATAGGCAAG
>CALDEW010000023.1 GCA_937942355.1 uncultured Pirellulaceae bacterium
ACCACCGAGTTTAATATCGAAGGCTATCCTTCGCGCGATTTTTTGGATCTGGTGAAAGAAGTAGTCCCCGAACAAGTTACATTCGTTCCCGATTCGCCTGAGGTTCTGACCTCCAACGCGGGATGGGACGTGATTAAACACAAAGCGTTCCTTAAAGATATCATGGCGGAAATGAAAGCCGCAAAGATCCGTACTTCGGTGTTCATGGAGACCGATTTGAAGCAGATGGATGCCGTTGAAAAAATAGGAGCAGATCGAGTAGAGCTTTACACCGAATCCTATGCCACGCGGATGGCCGTCGGGGATAAGGGCGTGATCGATGAGTATCGCGCGGCCGCCGACTGTGCCAAATCGCTGGGGTTGGGCGTCAACGCAGGGCACGACCTGGATCTGAACAATCTCAAGGCCTTCGTCGAAGCGATACCATTCGTGGAAGAGGTTTCCATCGGCCACGCGTTAATCTGTGATGCTCTGAACCATGGAATGGAGAAAACGGTGAAGCTTTATCGCGCCGCGTTGGCTTAGTTTGGCTCCGTTTGATTTCGGACCGTCGAGGGTGTTTGATAACAACGAAGCTTTCTAAGCAAATCTTTCGACGCGATTGAGGTTGTTTTAAAGTGTTTGGCACTGGATTTTTTCGTTTACTTTCGTAAGCTTTTAGCAGGAAGTGAGGGTTTGGGCATACGGCTTTTGCTTTTGCGCTTCCGAGTTTAGTTTTAGTTTTAGGAGTCAGAAATGGCACGTCGAGGTTCTGAATTTGCTGGTCTTTCCGTCGCGATCGTCACCCCGTTTGTGGATGGCAAATTGTGTCTGGAAACATTGAAACAGCAAATTGAATTTCAGATCGACGCCGGTACCACTTGTGTGGTTCCCTGTGGTACCACGGGCGAATCTCCAACGCTGACTCACCCTGAACATGAGCGAGTGATTACCGAGACGATCCAAATTGCTTCCGGGCGAATCAAAGTCATGGCCGGCACCGGATCCAACAGCACTGCCGAAGCGATCAGCTTAACCGAACGAGCCGCCAAGGAAGGAGCCGACGCGTCGCTGCAGGTTGCTCCGTACTACAACAAACCGACACAAGAAGGTTTCTATCATCACTACCGCGCGATCAGTGAAGCGGTTGATATTCCGCATTGCATCTATAATATCCCCGGTCGTTCGGGTAAGAACATCGAACCAGATACGATCGCTCGCATTGCCGCCGACTGTCAGAACATGGTGATGGTTAAAGAAGCCACCGGCAGTTTGGACCAGGCATCACAGATTTTGGCGACCACCGATCTGACGGTTCTCAGTGGCGACGACAGCCTGACGATCCCGCTGATGTCTGTTGGCGCAGAAGGCGTTGTTTCTGTGGTTGGAAATATTGTTCCGCACGATGTGATCGAACTGGTCAGCGCCTTCGGCGAGGGCGACGTCGCTCGGGCTCAGCAAATGCACTTGAAGCTCTTTCCGCTTTGCCGTGATCTGCTCAGCATTGCCACCAACCCGATTCCCGTCAAAGCCGCGATGGCGGAGCTTGGCCGCGATACAGGCGAACTGCGATTGCCGATGACGCCGCTGGATGCGGATCAATTGAAGTTTCTTAGGGCAACGATCGAGACTTATGGTTTGGCAGCGGCAACCGTTTAGCGAGGGGAAGTTTGTAGTAATTGCTGTAGTCCATTGCAGTTAGTGCTCGGTGATAGTCACGTTAGCCGCAGGGCGCTAGCCGCGGGTTGCCGAACAAGTAACCGAAGCATTGTGAAAACTCACCTCGACCAACCAGCGGCTAGCGCCCAGCCGCTAACGATCAGTGGCGAACGAACCATCAATACGATGGCCTCAACCTAATCTGTAACGATCAACATGAATGACGCGGGACCTGCGATGCGAATCTGGCCGTTGGTTGGCCTGATGTTGATCGTGGGTGTCGTCGGGCTGATCTTACTTCCTCTGAATGATCAGACCGTGCTTTGGCGTACGCTTACTTTCGCCCTAAGCGCGGCGATAATCGCGATCCCGATTGCCATGTTAGCGGCAGTTTGCCTCAATCGGGGAGCATGGCTGAGAAACGGGCTGTTGCTATCTTTGATCGCGCTGGCGATCATGCCGCCGTACATCAACGTCAGTTGTTGGGACTCCGCGTTTGGAAAACTTGGTTGGCTCACGTCCGCTCAAGGGCAAATTCTTCAGCCGCTGCTCTCAGGGTGGTCGGCGGCGGTTTGGGTTCACGCCATTGGACTGATTCCTCAGTTTACACTGCTGTTTTATTTGGCGCTGGAAACCACACGAACCTTCGAAGAACAAGCTCAGCTCGATTTACCTTCGGTGGTTATCTTTTTTCATATAACACTGCGGCGCTTATTGCCGATGGTGCTGCTTTGTGTGCTGTGGGCAGTGATCGTCTGCAGTCGTGAGATTGCGGTGACGGATCTCTATCAAATTGGAACCTTGGCCGAACAAATATACCTTGGTTATTCGTTGGGACAGGTAAATGCTTTGGCCACGAATTGGTCGCCAGAGGAAATTCGAGCGGCCGGTTCGATCGGTTTCTTTCCGCGATTGATCCAGTTTCTGTTTTTGGTGACGGTGTCTTTTGCGTTCTTCCAAATGCTTGCCGGATTTTCGAAAGACTCCTCGTCGACCCTAAATAACGTCAGAGGGTTTCTTCCTTCAAGTTCAAGTAACTCTCTTGGTCATGCCTTTGTAGTGGCGGCAATCTTACTGTTGTTGGTCGCTGTGCCGGTTTTCAATTTGATCTACCAAGCCGGGACAAGCGTGGCGTCAATAGACGGGCAACCGACGCAGCAGTGGGCCTTTACGAATCTCTGTCGGTCAATCCTCAAATCGGCCTCTGATTTTCAAAACGCATTTCTTTGGTCAGCATTAATCGCACTGACTTCGTCTTCTTTGATCATCGTATCGTCTGTGATCGTTTGCTTCTGTGCGAAAAGCAGCAGCATTGCCCGGTGGTTGTTGATTCTGTTGACGGCGTTATTTGCCGCGCTATCTGGACCTGATATCGGCAGCGGTTTAACTACCTTCTTCGCCCAATCACAGAACCGAGTTTTGCTCTGGTTTTACGATTGCACGATCGGCCCAGCGGTCATTGCGAATCTAGTGTTTTGTTGGCCGATGGCGGCGTTGGTCGTTTGGTTCGCGATCAGCCAGACGACAAATGATCAAATGGAAAACGCGCAGTTGGAACAAGTCGGACGTTTTACACGTATGGTTGAATTTGGTTTTCGGCAACACTGGCGTCTGTTTTTGGGGATCTGGTTGCTGGCAACTGCGATCTGTTTTTCAGAGCTCTCCGCGTCGCAAATGGTGCTACCGCCGGGGATTGAGACGGTTCCGCAAGTCACCCTTGGGAAATTGCACGCAGGTGTCAACGAAACAACTGCCGCGCTATCACTACTAACGATCGGATTGGTTGTTGCAATCGCGATGGCAGCTTGGATAATCTGTAAAAGGGCAATTCGTCTTCAACGCACGGGATGAGTCTTGCCGATAAATAGTGTGCCGGTTTCATAGCATTAATAATGCTACGACGAGTTTTTCGCGATGCTAGTTTTTCAGTTATGTGGAGTGTGACATCTCAACCAAGTTTCACCCAATCGCGGTCGGTGCAGTCCTTTGCATCAGTTCGGTTTTTGGTTCGCCCATTTTCAACCAGCAAGCTTCTGCCGACACACTGGAAATTAGGAAGCCGGCAGTCGCATCAAATGACGGTGCGCCGCAACAATTGGAAACGGTCCAAGGCGAGGTGCTGATCGAAGCTCAAGACGGTTCGATTCTGTTTCAAGAAATGGACGGAGCGTTGCGGATTTTGACCAAAGCTGAAGTTGCCGCTAAAACGATCCAGGACGAACCACTGCCGCCAATGACGAAGAAGCAGTTGGGCGCATCGTTGCTGGCGGACCTACCCGAAGGATTTAAGATTCACACGACTGACGACTACGTCATCGCGTATCAAACCGGACGCGCGTATGCGAAGTGGATTGGCAACCTGTACCAAGGGCCGCTTAATCGTGGGTTCAAAAATTTTTGGGGCAAACGCAGTTTCAAATTAGAAGTGAAAGAGCCAAAGTTTCCTCTGGTCGCGGTGATTTTTGCGACGCGCGAACAGTACGCGGCTCAGGTTAATCGCGAACTGGGTATCGAAGTAGGAAACATGGTTGCCTACTACAATCTACATACCAACCGCGTGATGATGTACGATCTGACATCCGACAGGCGCCCCGGTGGTGTGCCGGCTCAAAATCAACGAGACATCGACGACATCCTCCTTACTCGCGAAGGCATCTGGATGGTCACGACGATCATTCATGAAGGTACGCATCAGTTGATGTTTAACACCGGCCTGCAAACCCGATTGGCCGACACTCCGTTGTGGCTTAACGAGGGGATTGCGATGTATTTCGAACCACCCAATCTGAATGCCCGTCAGGGTTGGAGAGTCCCCGGCAGGACGAATTACCTTCGTCTGGAGGTTTTGAGGAAGAACGAGACTCGCGCCCCAAACTCGTTGGAAACGCTTGTTTCAGATGATCAGCGTCTGCAGACCGATGGGGATGCGACGGTTGTTGGTTATGCTGAGTCATGGGCTTTGGTGCATTTTTTGATCAATCGAAAACCGGCACAGTTTGGTCAGTACCTCAAATTTCTCTCGCAAAAGCAGCCTCAGCAGGCACCCAAACCGGGCCAGCGTTTGGCTGATTTCAAAAAGTTTTTCGGCGACGATCTGCTAAAGTTAGATAAAGAGTTTATCGCCTACGTAAAGCGTCTTAACTAGTTCCGCCCTACTCAATTGATCAACGTAAGTTCATGAATAAGCCATCCGGAGATAAGCCATCTGGAATTTATTACAGCGATTATTTGCAGCTGGATAAAGTTTTGGGTGCACAGGACTTAGAGAGCGCGAAAGTGGGCTCGCCGGTCCATGATGAGATGCTGTTCATCATCACGCATCAAACGTATGAACTGTGGTTCAAGCAAATCGTGTATGAGTTAGATGCCGTCATTGATGTCTTTGATGATCCAATCGTCGAGGACAAAAAGATGGGACGCGTGTTGCATTTGTTGGCGCGAATTCGAAAGATTCTGCGAGTTTTGGTGCAACAGATTGACATCATCGAGTCGATCACGCCGCATGATTTTTTGGAGTTTCGCGATCTGTTGATTCCGGCGTCTGGATTTCAAAGCACGCTGTTCAAGCAGATCGAGATTAAGCTGGGCATCAAACGTAGCCATCGCATCGCGGCGGATTGTGAGTTCTTCAAGTCCCGACTAACGAAGAAAGACCTGCATCATCTGGACGAACTGGAAACACATCAAACCATTCATGAGTTGACCGATCGCTGGTTGACGCGCATGCCGTTTTTAAAATTTCAAGAGTTTGATTTTTGGATTCAGTACAAAGATTCGGTCGAAAAGATGTTGAAACATGATCAAGATATCATCGAAGGGAACGAAACGCTGACCGATCGGGAAAAGCAATTTCAAATCAATGATTTGACAATGACACGCACCAAATTCGATTCAATCTTTTCCGAGGACAAATACGAGCAGCTCAGAGAAGAAGGGCACTTTCGGCTGTCGCATCAGGGTTTCTTGGGAGCACTGTTTGTCAATCTTTATCGCGACGAACCGATGATGTACGCGGGTTTTCGATATCTGACGCAACTGGTGGAAATTGACGAACTGATGACCAATTGGCGTCAACGCCACGCCGTCATGGTGCAGCGAATGCTAGGAACCAAGATTGGCACCGGTGGCTCATCAGGACACGATTACCTAAGCGCGACGACGGCCAATAACCGCGCGTTCACCGATCTTTTCAATATTTCAACTTACTTAATACCGCGTGAAGATCTTCCGGTGTTGCCCGAAGAACTGACGCGCGCCCTTGGATTCTTTTTCCGCGGTGACAAACAGCGGCTCGAAGCGCTGGAAAAAGACAAATCGTGATCACAGCCGATCCCAACACAAATTAGACTTCTGTCTGCACCGCACATTCGTTTACGATCCTCGGGGCACCGCCTTGGTCACGACGTGACCGATAGCGGATAACGATTGAACCATCTCAATTTAGTTGACAGACCATAAACCTAACATCACTTTCGTTTCAAAACCTTAAACTTATGGACATCCTCCACGAGCAATCTCAAACCAACTCGATGTCTCGGGAATCTTGGGAGCTTTTCGGCTCTCACCGCTCTCGTATATCTGATTTGATCTGCCGCGCGGCTGGCAATTTACCCCCGGCGGTCTTGTCGGCGGACGCCCGACCTTCTCTTGCGATCTTTGGCGGCGGTAATGGAAACGACTTGGACGTCGAGCGTTTGCTGCAAACTTTTGGTCGGATCCACGTTTTCGATCTCGACCCGAACGCTCTGGAGCACTTTAGACAGCGGCACTGCCAAAGCGCGTTGGCTAAAGACGTCATTCAAATTGAACCCGCGACTGACCTGTCCGGAATCGTCACCGAATTGGATCAGTATCCGCTCAATGCGACCGACGCCTACGCCGAAGCGCTGGCTCAGAAGGCACGTAGAGTTGATGGGGTTATCGAGGGAAGGCAATTTGACGTCGTCGTCTCGACCTGCATTCTGTCTCAATTGATTAATTGTGTCCTCAAATCCGTTGGGGACGAACACCGGCACAAGAACTTCCTGATGATCGCCATCCGCGACGGTCATTTGAAGTTGATGGCCAAGGCGATTCGCGCCCAAGGCTACGGGCTAGTGATAACGGATTTTGTCTCCAGCGACACTTTGCCTCAACTGCACAGCGCCGATGATGATGAATCCGTCCTCACGATCGCCCGGCAAGCTATCGAGGAACGCAATTTTTTTACCGGAACTCTGCCCTGGGCGATTAAAGATTCACTTGCAAAGATGTTACCTGAATCAACCGAACGTCCATGGGAGATTCACCAGCCATGGAAATGGCAAATTGGACGAGACAGATCCTATCTCGTAACAGCGATCGAATTTGCCAAATCGTTTTAACGACAGCCGGTTTGGTATGACTAAGGCTCGCGGATACTCTCATCGGCGTAACGAAGAAGCGGATAGAGGAAGTAATCAATCACTCGGCGGCGTCCGACTTTGATTTCGGCTGTTGTGGTCATGCCGGGCATCAGGCGGAAATTGTCAGGAACATCGCTTAATCCTTCCGGATTGAGCAACTGAATTCTTGCCTTGTACATCGTGGCGCCTGTCGGTTGTCCCCCTGCCCCTTGCTTTTCGAATGATCCTTCACTGATGGCACGTACCGCACCATCAATCGTGCCATGTTTTTGATACGGGAATGATCCTAGTTTCACACGTACCGCACTTCCGTCGGGCAGATCTCCCGATTCGATGTCTTGTTCACCCGCTTGATCGATCTTGGATATATCGCGACCCGCGATCTCGACCTCTGCTTCCAGTGGAACATCGACGGGGACAAGCCGAAATAGTGCTTCGCCAGGCTTGAGTACCGAACCCACCGAACGGTCGGCGACTTCGAAAACGACAAACTCTTTAAATGGCGTATCTTCAGGAACCCGCAGTTCCACCAATTCATTGGAGCGAACGGCTTTGCTCAAGTCTTCTTCGATCTGGACATGCTCCTCGGTGGCCTGAGCCAATTGCGTTACCAGTTCCGACCGCCATTGCGCAGCATAGGCGTCGCGCTGAGCTCGAATCGAATCGCCTTCTCTCTCAAGTTCGCGCATCTGATTTCGTGCAGCCATATAACGCATCTCTGCTTGTCCGGTCTGCAATCTTCGGCTGAGGACTTCTTCTTCGGACTTGCTGCCCTTTTTCGCCAAACGAATAATCGACGCTTCATACTTCCGGTGCCCAGCATAGGCCTCTTTTAAGTGCTCGATCGACATCAAATTGTTCTCTTGCTGGACGGCGATCTTGTTGAGTTCGGAACCGTATTCGTCCAGCTTGGAGCGGAATTGGTTCGCGCGTTCCAGAAAAACTTGTTTCTGCAGTAACCAACTGGCTCCTGATCCGTCATCGGGAACCGTAAACTCCGCTTGGTCCTTTTCTGCCCGCAGCCGGGCAATGATGCTGTTGAGGGATTCGCGTTTTGATTTTAAAGAGGCTAAGTCGGCTTCTGAGAACGTCGGATCGAGCGTCGCAAGGACCTCGCCGGCGGTGACTCGATCGCCGAATTTGGCGTTCATGGTTCGAATCGGAGCCGTGTTGACCGTTTGGATGACAACCGGAGCCATCGTCGTGATCAGCTTCCCTTCAGCGGTAACGATGCGATCGACCTCTGCCCAGCAAGCCCAGCAAACCGAACAGATCAATAGCCCTACGACTGCATATAACGTCCAACGTGCGCCGCCGGGGACCGAACGCCTTTCGATTTCGACGGCGTCGGGCTGAAACTCAACCAGCAGTTTCGAGTTTGACTCGCGTTTGCGGATCATCTCCTGCCGGGCTTCGGCCCGACGCTTTTCGCGCTGTTGCTTTACGGTTTGGTTCATGATCGCCCCATCTGTTGGTACCACAAATCTTGATAAACCTTACACGAATCAAGCAACTGTTGATGTGTTCCCATCATGTCGACGCGGCCTCGCTCAAGCACGATGATTTGGTCGCAACCGGTCAGTGTCGATAATCGATGAGAAACGATGATCACAGTGCGGCCTTTGGCAATGATACCGAGGTTGCGCTGGATGATGGCTTCACTTTCGGGATCTAAAGCGCTGGTGGCTTCGTCGAAGATAAGGATGCGAGGATCCTTTAACAACGCCCGCGCGATCGCCAGTCTTTGTTTTTGTCCGCCCGAAAGGTTGGCTCCGTTTTCTTCAAGCAGCGTATCGTAAGATTGAGGCATGCGTTCGATAAATTCGGCCGCGCCAGCCATCTTGGCCACGTAGACGACCTCTTGGAAACTGCAATTTGTTTTTGCCATCGCGATGTTCTCGCGAATGGTGCCACGAAAGAGAAAGTTGTCCTGGAGCACGACGCCAATGTTCTGGCGAACGTAAGCAATGTCAAGCTCGCGCATGTCCAGTTTGTCCAAACGGATGATCCCGCGCTGGGGCTGATGCATGCCCTGGATCATCTTGGTCAGCGTCGTTTTTCCGGAACCTGAACGCCCGACGATACCGACGACTTTGCCGGCACCGATGGTAAAGTTGACGTCTTCCAGTGCAGGCGGACTGGTCGGGTTATAGCTGAAACCAACCCCTTCAAATTCCATGCACCCTTCAATCGGTGGTCGAAGCCCTTGCCCGATGCCAGCTTCTGCGTCGCGGTTCATCACGGTCCCCAACATACGCACCGACAACGCGCACTGTTGATAGGAGTGAACCAAGGAAACCAATTGAACCAGCGGACCGGTAACCCTTCCGGAGATCATCTGAAACGCCACCAGTTCACCAACGGACATGGTTTTTCCGAGCACCAACGAAGCTCCGTAGAAGACAACGACAACGGTCAACAGTCTTTCTAACAATTTGGAGATAGTCGAAGCTGCGATTGAGATCTTGCCAACGCGAAAGTGCATCGCGACCGCTTGAGCCGAACTCTGGTCCCAGTTTTTGCGCTGCACAGGCTCCATCGACAGCGCTTTGACCGTTTGGATGCCGTGAATCGTTTCGACCAGCATCGACTGCCGTTCACCTTCGGCGTGGTAGAGCGCTTCAAGCCTTCGTCGATAAGGCCCCAGCAGAACGCCGATGTTGATCGCCAGCGCCAGAGAGAAACCCAGGACCACAAAGGTCAGCGGCACCGAGTAGAAAAATAGCAGCGGAAGAAAAATAAACAACGCCGTCGAATCGAGCAACGTTCGGAAGAGACTGCCGGTGAGAAATTCGCGGATTTGATTCGTCTGCTGCATGTGCTTGGTCAGCACGCCGGCGGTTGAATGTTCAAAGAAGTCTATAGGCAGCCGTAGCAGATGTCCAAACGTCCTCGTCGCCACCCGGATGTCGATCTTGCTGGTGGCGTGCAGCAGTAGGTAGCTGCGCAGGTAGTTCAAAAGCGCGTCGAAAATCAACGCGACGACGATCCCAACGGTCAGCACGTGCAATGTTTGCACCGCATAGTTGACCAGAACCTTATCGATTACGATTTGGAAATAAAGCGGAACCACCAGTGCGATCAAATGAATGAACAGCGCTGCGACCGCGACATCGATAAACGCGGTGCGCTGCCGAAACATTTCCGGCAAGAACCATTTCAAGCTGAACGGTTGATTTGAATCCAGTAGTTTGAATGAACGCTTTGCAAGGACTACTTCACCCTTCCAAGACTTCTCAAAATCCTCTTGGCTTAAGTAGATGAATCCCTGCTGGTCCGCCATTGGATCAAAGACGGCGACTTGATCAAAGACTTTCCCGTCCAGTTCCTGCTTGCGAACTCCGACAAGGATGACGTAGTTCTCGTTTCTCAACCGGGCGATGACAGGAAAGGCCTGCTCGACCTTGTGAAGTTGTTTCCACGTGATTGATGTGTACCGAGCTTTGAGGCCGGTATCTTTGATGATTCTCAGAAAACGCCTGAGTGATGGTTCTTCGTTCTCCAACGAGTAGTCGTGAATCAAGCGATCGGAACTGACATCAATGCCGTGATGGCGAGCGACCAAAGCAAGGCACACCAATGAAGTGTGCTGATTCTTTGGTTCGTCCAAGTTGTCGTTATTGATCGCGTTTTTGTCCGATTCGGTACGAGCATCTGCTACCGCATCGGAGTTAGGTTGCGATGTCACGTCAGATTCGGTTGGATCAGTTGGCGTTGGCATAGAAAGAAGTTTCGGCGATCAAAAAACGCAGGCCATCAGAACCCAAGGGAATCGGTTCCGTTGCTCGTGAAGTCGAGGGGATCATATCCTGTAGAGGCGGTGAAATTTCGGGACTTACTCCGCAAAACAGAATCTCTAATTAGAGCCATCGGTTTGATTTTACCCAATTGTGTAGCGCTGGGTGGAAATGTGTTGCCCACAATTCGTAAATGGTGACAGCTTGAACGAAAATTCAAACCGATCGTTGATGGCGTTAAAATAGAAAAACTTTAACATCTGGCGGACATTGTGCTTGGCACTACATTTACACCGCAAAAAAAGCCCCTCGCTGACGATGCAGAGAGGGGCTTTTGTTTTACAGAATGACAGAGGCTGAGGACGCCTCCGCTATGGCGATTGCCTAGACAGGTGTTGCAATGCCGAGTTGGTCTCCACCTGGCATTGTCGGATCAATATCGACATTGGAGGTAACTTGGAAACGTTGAGCTTCGGTTGTCGCATTTTGGAAAATGGAATTAAGGCTGATGTCGTTGCCAATCGAGTTTCCACTGATGTCGACCAATCGTAGCAATTCAACTCGCTCCGCCGCATTGGCAAAGTTCCGGATGGTGACCGTGCCTTGACCTGCTCCTTGATCGAAGGTGAGGTCAATACGCAGGTCGTTACCAAAACGTCGGAACGTCAGATCATCTTGCAGCGAATTGAGCGAATTCGATGGGTCTGAGATAATCAGAAGGTCATTGCCGCCGACGCCATCGGTGGAACGTTCGGTGATTAGATCGCGTCCATCTCCGAGGCTCCAATGATAGGTGTCATTACCATTTCCGCCAATGAGTGCGTCGTTGCCGCCACCGCCAATGATGGTGTCGTTGCCACCGTTACCGAACAAGCGATTGGCCGTTTCGTTTCCTGTGATGGAGTCGTTACCGTCGCCGCCGCGAGCGTTTTCGATAATGGCACCGTAAGCGATTCTCAGAGCGTTCTGATTTCCATTGACCGACGAGAACTGTCCTTGGCGTAAGTCGATGGTGTCATTAAAAACGCCCAACCGAGTCGCCGTACGAGCTTGGAAGTTGATCGTGTCTATGCCGCCGGCATCCCACAGCAACTCCAAGTTAGTGTCTAACTGAAGGGTTGTTGGATCTGTTCCATTAACGAAGAAGTAATGATTGTTGTCGGTGTTGAAATTTGTATTCGCGCCGTATTGCCCTTGAATGGCAAGTGCATCATACAACTGCAACGTGCTTGGTCTTTCGTTAAACACAGTTAGCGGATCATTGATTCCACCGTTGTTGTTCGAAAGAACCGTGTTGTATCTAAAGTTATTGAAAATCGAGAGATTTGCATTGAGTTGCACACTCAACGACCCGAGTATTCCCTGGAATGCCGCTTGTCGGAAGAAAGTGCCCGGTCCCACATCAGTTAACGTTGGAGGGAATTCCTCAGTATCAAACCAAACGTCACCGCGCGTTTCGCCAAGACCATTGTTCACGCTGTTGCCCGCTGGACCGAGTTGGACATTACCGCCGCCTTGGAAGCGATACGATCCAAAAGTGATCTGAGATTCGATCGCCGTCACTTCGTAAGCAATTTCCACAAACCTAACATTGGCGATGGATTCAATATTTGCCAGCACGGCTCGAACTTCTTCTCGTTGCACACGATTAAGTGCCCGTGTTCCCACGGCTTGCACTTGCGCGGGGAGATTGACAGCGTAATACTGCGGCAATGGTGGAACGTTCGGTGCCTGCTGGGTGCCGCCGGCTTGATTGCCTCCGTCGATGAACGTGAACGTAATTTCCTGAGGCCCACCCGGAGTTTGAGTGGCCAGTGGTTGGAATTGGAAAGGGGTTGGCACGGGATCGGGCCCAATTTGATCAGTGTTTATGTTCAAACGAATAAAATCTGAGAACCCAAGTTCGTTCCCCCCCTGAACCAGAACAGAGTCAAGCTGACGGCCGTTATCAACTTCGGCGCCCACATATTGCAGGCGGCTGAACTGAGCTGCATTGAGCTGATGGATGATGCCCTGCTGAAGTGCCAGGCCGTCGAGCTCAAAACCGCCAGATCTCAATTCCGTGTTTGGATCGAACACCTGAAAACGATCTAACGCCGGTCCGCCGTCGGTTTGAATAATGAGATCACTCACATTGACACGCTCGATGGTGTCAATGGAAATGTCATTGCCGGTTGCCGGAGCAACACCGATCTGAGGAATGACGAATGACTGACCTGTGCCGGTGACCTGTCGTCCGGTGTTAGTGCCATCGCTTGCGTTGATGCGGAATGTCTCTGGCGTACCCGTCTGACCGAGGGTGTAGGTTACGCGACCGGCTTCTACAACAGAGAAATCAACGGTGAAGGAACGTTGAGCCGGTTGTTCGACACCGTCAATCGAGAAGAAGTTACCATTGGCGACCGCGCTGTTATCGGTGAACGTAACACTGGTAAGGTTGTCGCCTTCGGCATCGAAAAAACTGAACAACGAACGCGCGTTGACTTGTGCCCCGCGTCGACCATTGACATCGAATGCCCTTAGCACTGGAGCGTTTACGTTTGCGAGCGTCGTGATATTGAAGGACTCTATGGCGCTGAAAGTTGTTCCGTCTGATGCGGAAATCAAAATCGGTTCATCCAAGCGGCCAAAAACGCCTCCAACATATTCCAAGCGTTCGAATTCGGCGGGGGTTAGTTCGAAGAATGTACCTGAGGGCAAACGATTTCCATCAAGCTCAAAGTTTCCGGTCAAGTTCGAAGCGAAGCGATCCATCAGACGATATCGAACCGGTATATCACCATCGGCATCTTGGAAATCTACCAGAGAGGAGACGTCGATTGAACGGCGAGGGAAAACAGAAGCATCGGTCAAGGTCAGAGTTGGCCTAGACGTCGTCGCAACAACAAAGTTTGTAACTTCGCTAAACTCAAATCCGTCATAAACTTGAATACCAATATTTTCTGTGCGCGTGATCGGGCCTCCACGGTACCTCAATCGAGCGAATTGAGCAGGATTGAGTTGCACGAAACTGGCTGAAGCTAAGCGATTGCCGTCGAGCTCAAAATGTCCTGTGGTGTCTGACGCGCTTCTGTCGGTGATGAAATATGTGACGGGAGAATCGCCATCAACATCCCGAACGGTGAACAAGGTCGAAGCCAAGACCGTTTCGCCTGACAAAACGGTGGCCGCATTGCCCAAGATCGTTGAAGGGGCAGAAGTTCGGACGGGCAGTGACTGGATTTCGCTAAAGGTGAATCCGTCAAAGGCTTGCACGGAAACCACATCTGTGATTCCACCCGGGAAACCGCCGACAAATCTCAGCAGAGGAAGTTCTGCTGCGGTAATCTGGAAGAAACTACCGGCAGGTTGCGGTTGGCCGGCAAGTTCCCAAAAGCCAGAGTTTTCGCTTGTCGTTCTATCGGAGATGAAGTAACTGACGATCCTGTCATTGTCAGCATCGGTAACATTGAATATGTCGCTGGCAGCAATACTACGTGCTGAAAGAACACGTGGGTTTTCTGTCGATCTAACCACAGGTCGGGAATTGCCAGTAAAGACCGGAGCCGTGATTAAGGGGCTACGGAATTCTGTATCAAATGCCTGCAGCGAAAAAGTTTCGCCCGACCGCACGTTGGCTCCGTTATAGATAACGTTATCTATTTGGTTGAATCGGATCTCATGAAAACGATTTGCCTCAAGCACGTTGCCGTTGAGAGTAAAGAATCCTCCTCCAGCTCCATTATCGCGGAGACTGATTGTGCGCACGTCATTCTCAAGATCGTTCAGGGTGAACATGTTGACGAACGCCAATCGACCATTGATGGGAACAACTTGTCCGTTGGCGGTCAAACCAGGCGGTGAGTTGACTCCAAAATTAGGATTCGCAAAAACCTGATTCGTTGAAAAAGGGCTGGCGTCGATACCATCAAAGGCTTCGATTGAAAATGTTTCACTGAATGTGTTATTTTGATCTTCGTTGAAATAGAAGATACTATCGACTTCTTCGGGCGTAATGGTGAAGGTGACGCCCTGAAGGAACTCCTCTGTTATCTCGCCGTCTTCTCCAAGGCGAACGAACTGACCACCGTCTACTCCTTGATCACGGAGCCGGAACCGCGTGATGAACAAGGATTCGTCTTCATCAGTAAGATTGGGTTCAAAAAAGTCAGGATCAAACGCGTCGAACATAGACGACAGCGGAATCAAAGTACGAAACGTAGCGTTGGTTCGTAAGGCTGAAATGACTGGAGCTTGATTCATTTTGAACTCGTGGGATCGATGGAGTTACATATAGACATTGCGAAATGACATTGCGAAAAAGCCACCACGAGCCAGCAAAATGCTCAAGGTGGCTTAAAGCTCATTATATTTTGAAAAATCAAACTAGTGTTTAAAAATTTGGCGATTTGGCAGAATCTGAGGCCCCTTCATTCGTTACAACCTGATCACCGCGCGGCTTCACGAGACCCGCATCGACGAGTTGTTTGACTAGATTTTCCATTGCGCCGAAACTGCGCAGGAACCCATCGGGCGACATAACGACACGCATTCGCGGCTCAAGTTTCGGCTGTTCACCATCTTTTTTCTGAGCCGAACCAGCCAACGATACCAAGTCGATACGCACCATACCGCCCGATAATGTGATTTCGCCCATGGTGTCTGCGTAGACTTCTGGCAATTGGGACATTTAGTTTACTCCAAGATAGGTTGTGAAGATTAAAGTTATCAAAACAACTTGATAGCGAAAAATCTGCTGGTTGGCTAGTGCGGTTGCATCAGCAAAAGTCACTAAATGTCCTCGACGAGCGAGAAAAATATGGTGGCCCAATGCAATCGCAATATTTTCGTAGAAGTGTTATCGGGAACACAAACGCCGAGGTAACGCTACAAAGTGGAATTATGAAAGGGCTTTGAATCATGTTTCCCGTCTGGAAGTGAGTTCGAGGCATCGGGTGATTTTCTGCTATCACTTTTTCTAAATCGCATCGACAGAGTGCTGCGAAATCTTTAAAAGCGAGCTTGAGGTTTCTCGGCTTCCTTCCATCATCCCAACAACACGCAGCCCGTATGACACATGAGCAACCAAAACTTTGGCAACGGCTTCGCGGTGCTCTTGAGCCATTGAATCAACCGCGGCATTACGCTTTGGGGATTGTGGTGGGAATGCTAATAGGCGTGGTGCCAAAATTTTCCATCATTCCTTGGGTGGCCCTGCTCGTGGGAATGCTGCTTCCGACGAACTTGTCGGCGATGATTCTGGCGGCGGTCGTGTTCACTTTTTTGGGGCCGATGTTTGACGTTCAGAGCCATCGTCTCGGGGCGGATCTGCTGACCGACGAAAGCCTAACCTCATTTTGGCACTCTCTGTTCAGCCACCGATATGCAAATTGGTTACAGCTGCATAATTCTGTCGTGCTGGGCAGTACTTTGATCGCGGTCGCAGCCATGCTGCCCCTCTATTTCGTTTCAAAACGGGCAAGCGCTTTTTTGAAACCTATTATCACGAAATACGTGCTTTCCAATAGCGTTGCGGACTGGATTCGCGGTTATCCCCTCCAGACTGGTTGAGCGTTGCGGTTATGAAATCAATTGTCTATTTGATTCCACGAATATTTACCGTGGGGCTATTCTTGTTGGCAGTCGTCATGGCTGCGGATCCAATCGTGCGCTATGTTATCATCAAGAATCTCGAATCACAGCTGGGCGCAAAAGTCGGGATATCGAAGATCAGCAGTGATCTGTTGGAGGGCAAAGTCTACCTGCGTGATTTTAGTATCGCCGACGCAAGATCGCCGATGACGAACTTGTTTCAAGCGGATCTTACCTATCTAAAGTTTGATCACGCCGAACTTCTCAAACGGCAGCTCGTAATATCACAAGCCCGCTCTAGCCGCGTTCATTTTGGTGCCCCGCGAACACAGCCTGGCAACCTGCCTGGTCAGCTACTGGAGCAGAAACAAGAGCAACCGCAGAAAGTTGAATTCGCCGATTCTCAGTCACAGATCCGCAC
>CALDEW010000024.1 GCA_937942355.1 uncultured Pirellulaceae bacterium
GCGCCCGGGGCTACGGATCGCCCACGCATACTGGGACGCTGAGAGCATTGAGGCTGTTCGTGGCGAATCAAACGTGGTCAAGATTTTTCAAGAACATGAACGTCGCATCACAGCGCAGTGCAAAGCAAATGCTACTGATGAAGTTGATACAGGGCTACGCCACCAGAACGACAACCCCGTAAAACTACTTACATCGGGGCCAGAACGCCGAGTGGAAACACCATTCGAAGCCAGCGGCAAGGTGCGTTACGAAGAACGGGTTGAGTGGTGGGAGGACGCCGATGACTCGAACGGCCTAACGGTATTTGGCCACTACGCGCTTCATCAGTCAATTGTCAGAACAGCTTCAGCAATCTGCTGCGACTACGGCGTCGCCCAACGATACACCGAGCGCATCGCTCCAGGTTTCGACGGCAACCACAAACTCCGCCTCGGAGCAGTCCGAATTCCCGAAAAGCTAATCGTCTTCGATGACGTCACCCAGCAACAATTGTAGGCCAGCCCCGTTTTGTTGCTGAGAAAAGCTATTTGCTGGTGACGCAGGACCATTGGAAGGCCGGCGCGACGAGGATCGCGGGCGAGCAAAACGGTGGTCCCAAAAAGCACGAAAAAAAACCGCTCCAGATTTGATTTGAAGCGGCTTTGAGCTCCCCCGGTAGGGCTCGAACCTACGACAAACGGATTAACAGTCCGTTGCTCTACCAACTGAGCTACAGGGGATCACTCCAAAACGCGACAGAAATTC
Organism: uncultured Pirellulaceae bacterium; assembly: GCA_937942355.1. Lineage (GTDB taxonomy): Bacteria > Planctomycetota > Planctomycetia > Pirellulales > Pirellulaceae > Mariniblastus. Next base: position 746 of record CALDEW010000024.1, read on the forward strand.
GCCGTTGGAAGCGAAAATCTCAATTGCGTTTCGAGCGACCAGTTTAGGTAACGGTCCGCCATTGGGCAAGGGCGATTGAGAACCGTTTTGGGGTATTTTTTACCTGTATTTCAAGGCAGAACAATCCAAACTTTCTGCGCCCAAATTTTCTGGACAGTTTTTTAAATCCAATTTCGCCCCTGCAACGAAACCGTTCACATTCCCAGGCCGATCGCCCCAGTTCATCAACGGTTTTCGCCCTGTCGGGATTTAACGGTCTGGCAATTTCAAAGCACCGCCCGCATCTACGAACCCTCAAAACAATTGACCCTAAACTGCTTTGCAAATGTCAGTTTTCTAAGTCGGGTGTTAACGACACACCCATGTTCTGTTTGAGAGATACCCATGAGTAAACTGATGATGGATTTCGCCCTTTCGCAATCGCCCTCAGAAACGATTGCTACTTCCGCCTCTCCCCAGCCAATCGCTGATGACTGCCGAAATTGGAGATCAATCAGCCGTAGTTGCGGGTCAGAGCTGTGGCCGACCTTAGGTGCCGCAATGGTCGCCTGCCTGCTAGTACAAATCTTCACCCTCGTTTCAATTGCATCGGCCCAAGAAGAATTTGGTTTGATCGGCGCTGAAACACCGGCGTGCGAAAACTGCGCCCAAAGCAACAGCGCCCCTGCGTTTGAACAAGCGCATGTTGCGATGAACTATGACTCAACCGGTTTCCAGCAAGGCAACGTTATTGAATCGGATTTCGGTCAAGTCGATTACGGTCAAGGATTCAATTCGGGCGTTGAACTCGTTAACTACGATTCTCAGTACCCGGTGCAAGACTATGGGCAAGCGATTTCTGCCGGCGAGTACGCGCAGGATTTTGGTGCCATGGAAGTTCAGCAGTTTCCTTTGGACCAAACCTATACGAGCTACCAAGAGATTCCGAGCGTGACTCAAAACCAAAGTTACGGGCAGGCCTTCCAAGCTTCAACCGGCTCTGGCCAGGTCCAACCTGGTTTGGCTCAGCAGAAAGCCGTCCAAGCCGCTCAAAGTGGCGTGCGCGGGCATCTTGGCGGCGGCTTAGGTGGCGCGAAATACGAAGGTGTCGGCTGGTCAAACCACTCGGCGCAAAACGCCATTAACAGCTGTTGCTATTGGGGCGTTCGCCCGACGGCTCAAATCGGCGTCTCCAAAGGCAACGATGGATTCTGGTACGCCTGCGTGTTGTATCACTAAGCGTCAGAGCGTGAGGCATTGGGCCGGTTCTCTCCGGCCTGATTCCCTCGTGGCAATTGCGGCCTGTAGCCCAATGGGGCTTGCTTCACATACACGGAGCCGCGGGGGCGGGGCGAAGAGAAGGGACATCGGGAAAACTCGGCTCAACGAACCAGCGGCTAGCGCCTCGCCGCTAACAGATCGAGTCCTCCTGCCCCGAAGTAAGGGGCATCGGCCTGTAGCCGGTGGTCGAGCGCGGCGACACCACCGGTTGAGGCATTCTTATTAAGGCAGCTTGACCGGGCGGCTCGCGCCGTATCGCTAACGTTGCACAGGAATCAGCGTTGCATCTGGCCCCATCGTTGGCGCGGCCTTTTGCGTGCTTCGATCAAACACAAACGGACCAACGTGTTTGTCCAGATGCATTAATAGTTTCGTGCTTTCGTCTGCCTTGAGCGTCTTTGCCGGTTTGAACTTCTGAGCATAGACCGCTGCCGCCGACAAACGCACCTCGTCGATCAAACCGTGGAAGCAGCGCGTCGGTTGGCTGGCGTTGTCGGGGTCCGCCCCGATGAATAAAGGAAGTTTATTTGTTTTGCGTCGCCCGGAAGCATCGACCGAAGCGGCCTTGGTTCCATTGACAAAAAGTTTTACGGTGTTCCCATCGTAAACACCGGCCAGATGCGTCCATGCCGTGGTCGGCATCTTTTGGGTGCCTTTGGCGGTTCGGTATTTGCCGTCCAAATGGATGTCAAATTGCGGCACGCCTTCGTCAAAGAACAGCGCGTATTCTGAGCTCTGCGTTTTTGCGATGATCGCATTGAAGCCCGAAGTCCTCGACGGTTTCACCCAAGACTCAATCGTCATCGGACCATCGGGCAAATTAACCAGATCGTGCCGAACTTCGACTGCTGAGCCGTCCGATTCAACGGCCAATGCTTTTTGTTGTTTCTCTTCGAAGAAGTCGTCGGGGAGATCGCAGGGCGTAATTTGAATGGGTGTACGAACCGGTGCCAACCTCACGGCGGAGGCTTGATCCTCAGCCACATATTCCGGCTTGAACACTAAGCGGGGCAGGGCGGTCAGCGCGTCGGCGCCTGAGAATCGACGGATCCTGAACTTAAGTTCTAACTTGTCTTTGGCAGGGATCGTGAAGTGCGAGTGATCCAATGTCGTTCCCCATCCGGCAGCGTCCTGTGAATCAAAAATCAACGTTCCACCAATGGCTCCCGGACTTGGGTTTTTGATCTCCATCACGACATCGCCTTCGACTTCGCCGCTGGAGCTGATTTCAAGCGGCGGGCTGGTTTGCACCGGCGCGACACTGCGCGCCAGGGCAACAGCGGTATGAAATTCAGGAGTGAATTTCTTGGGATCAAACAAGGCTCCCACGGGAATCGACGACACGGAAACTTTATCTTTCCGCACCGAGACGACATTCATGTGATGCAAAAACCCTGCGTCGGGGATATCGCCTTGGATATGCCCGCCGGTCGCACCGAGCGTAAAGTATTCGATGCCATCTTTGGGCTGATAATGCAGAAAGTGAATGTGACCGCCGAAGCAAGCCTTCACGTTGCCCGCGGCGACCAGTTTTTCGTGGACCGCCGGCCAGTTGCTGCCTTCATAGCGCTGCTGGATCCAGCGCGGGTGATGGATGAAAACCAAGACATGATCCTTGGCCTTGAACTGATCAAGCGCCTTGTCCAAGAAATCCAATTGTGATTGGCTCATTTGCTGTTGCTGAAAATCATGGAACCCCTTGCGGTCGGTTTTGGGATCGCCTTCATCGGAATACAACACAATGAAGCCGCAGTTCTTGTGCTCAAACGAATACCACAGAGGCCCGAAGTGTTTTTCATAATTCGATTCGTGATGGCCTACGGGTTTACCTTTGCCCTTCCAATAAATGTCATGGTTGCCCGCGACAGGATACCAGTTCATGTTCAAGCGGTTCATGATGGCCTGGTACTCTCGCATCTCGGGCATCCAACCCTCGGTTGTGTTGTACCCTTGGATCAGATCGCCAACGGTCATGACCAAGTCTGGGTCCAGCAAATTGGTATCGACGACGGCTTGTTCAAGGATTTTCAGCCCCTCGGGGACGCCACCGGTGCGGTCGCCGTAGATAACAAAGTGAAACACATCGTCGGAGTTTGGAGCAACGACCGCTTTCGCGTCGACGCGCGTGGTCATCGCTGGCGGGGATTTCTGCGGTTGCGCCGCAGCATTGGGAACGACCACTAGGGCCAACACCGTTGCCGCCGACAAAATGACCGGAGGCGTTTGATTTGTCTGCAACAGCCGTAGCAATAGAGTGCCCAAGAGTTTGATCCGATCAAATGAAATCAAAGAACTATTTTCATGCCGAACATCAAGTTACTTGATTGATGATTGCGAAATCAGTTTATCATCCAGGAGTTCGTTTGGCTGCAATGAAGGTGGGAAGACTGAGCGCTTCTCACTCAGCCTCTAATGCGGCCAAATAATTCTTTCTTTGCAAGAAGTTCTAATCGTTGCTGTGCTGCACATTAGAACTCGAAATTGATAATTTTGAGCAGCATCACCGCCTTACCTATTAAAAAAAGGCCGATTTCGAGCCATTATCTTGGTGCTTTCCAGTTGAAGACGCCAAAACGCCGGCCAATTTGAAATTAATTGTCTAAAACAGGCCTGAAACTGTGATAGTAATTATGGATCAGTTTCGATAACCACTGGCTGCAGGTTGTCAACAATAAACTGCTGAACCCGTCGCGCGAGCGCGAGCTAAAGGTCTTATTTTTTTATTTCAAGAGGTAACTTCTCATGCAACACAAAAGTAAACGAGGTGGTTTTACGCTAGTAGAGCTACTGGTTGTGATTGCCATTATCGGAATTTTGATCGGAATGCTACTTCCGGCAGTCCAGCAAGTACGTGAAGCGGCTCGCCGTACACAGTGCTTAAATAACCAAAGACAAGTTGCCCTTGGGGCGATTAACTTTGAGTCTTCGAACATGAATTTCCCCACGTCAGGCGCTGAAAACGCGTCTGATTGGTGTAGTCCACCGGTCAAGCAAGGGGCAAACCTTTTAGCCGAAGGCAGCAAATGGAATTCGGAACCGGGCGGTTGGTTGGTTCAGATTATGCCGTTCATTGAACAAGCAAATTTGGCGGCACTCCGTGGGGCAAGTTGGTACGACGTCAACGAAGAGGCGGGGCTCATCCCTGCTGAAGTGAACATTCCATTTATGACCTGTCCATCTCGAGGAGAAGCGACATCATTAAATAACGGAGTTTTCAGTGCGTTAAGTGACTACGCTGCGCTCGGTGGCGAAATCCGAGCCCCCAACCGCCCCAACACTCCAAACATTCCACCGATGACATGGGCCGATGCGGAGGCTTGGCATACTGGAATCATTAAACCCGCTGGCCGGCTTAATGAAAACAATGTCGGCGAAATGAAGTTCTCGTCGGTTGGATTTGGCAGTATCGTTGATGGATCTTCCAACACGATTCTTTTCGCTGAAAAATCGGCCAACTCGAGAGCCTATTCGACTACTCCTGAGGCTGGATCTTGGTGGCGTTTTCGAGGTCACACTGGCGGCCAATTCGCGCCAGGTTTTTTCACCAACACTCGCTTTATCGCGCCATTTAGTGCGGACAATGCCAATACGTTCGTCAACCGCTTTAACATTACCGTCGGCCCGCGTCCCTCTGGAAATGCTGACTCAGCCCAGGGGAATTTTCACCTTTATGAGCAAAATGCAGGAAGCGCTCACCCGGGCACAGTTACTGCCGTCTTTGGAGATGGATCGACGCACTCACTCTCAATCGACACCAGCTATGACACCATCCACGATCTAGGGGATTTGGATGACGGTTTTGTCGTTGACTTCGAATCTTTCTAAAACAACGCTAATCTGAAAACAGCTAAAGGGGCGAGCACGCATTCATGTGCGGGCTCGCTTTCTATTTAAAAAACACGCTACCCCGGACAAGTAGGCGAGAAAGCAAAGTGAATCTCATTAAAATATCGATGGCCCCCCTTGTTTGCTTTGTCAGCTTCAGCTTGATGCTGCAGTCAGGTTGTTCAAGAGAAAAGCAGCTCTCAGATCATTATTCATCAAACATCCAAAAGGTTCACTTGTTCTACAACTTGTACAAGGAAAACCATGGCATGAAGGGGCCCAGCGATAAAGCCAAGCTAAAAGAGTATTTGACCACCAACCCAACAGCTTTGTTCATTTTGAAGCGCATTGATGTTACCCCTGAAAATATTGAAGAATTCTTCATCAGCGAGCGAGATAACGAACCCTTCCAGATTAAATACAAGTTAAAAGGAGTTGCGGACCACGCCATTGTGTTTGAAAAAACGGGGATCGACGGAAAACGTTTAGTCGCATTTTCCACTCCTCGCGAACTTGAAAATGAAGAATACCAAGGATATTTCAGTGGTGCTATTAAGCCCGATTCGCTTTCGCCTGCCGAAATTGCAGGCGGCTCGATTGAGGAGTAATGTCGCATCTTAAGATTTGTTTCAGCACAGCGTTTGCAAGCCGAAGGCGACCGAAAAAAACAAGTTCCACCAAATATGACGACTACAGACTGGGGCTGACGAGGACGAAATGAGAACTTCGTGGTGACTGGAAGAGTTATTTAGGCCTGTTTTTGTGTCGGAAACGCGAAATAGCTGCGAACCGGTTTTCGGATTTTCGGCTCGCGTCATGATGTCCTTATTCCCTTATGTCGTAAACATTCGACAGGGACACCGTGTTCTAATCTCTTATCTCAGATTGACTTCGGGCTCTATAAACCTTCACGTAGTCAACTACGAAATCGTCAGGAAGATCTGCCTTGTGGATATCTCCGTTCCACCCTTGACTAAATTCAGTAGTCAGCCGCAGAAAGGACGGAACTTGAGAAACACCACCAGCATCAGTAGTCCAAGTCTTCACACCGTCTACGTAGAAGGTGTATTTCAGGGGAGTCCATTTGAGAGCGTAGATGTGAAAACCGCTTTGGACTCCCGGCCAGTTGACTTCGAACTTTGACCGCTTGTGGTGCTCTCGATAGCCATCCCAATGTAAACAGTGTTGGATCGTTTCGTTGTTGTGGAACTTTTCAATAATGTCTATTTCTGTTCCATTCTTTCCTTCTTCGGTCACATCGCCCATCGTGTCAGCTTGTAACCAGAACGAGCAATGATAACCACTGCCGTCGTCCTTGAGCATCTTACAGCGACACTCGTAGTATCCATACGCTTGCTCGAACTTATCGTTACTGTCTAGACCTCCGCCAAAAAACGCCTCCTTCGCAACTTGCGTTTTCGCGCTACCATAATCGGGCGTTTTCCCTTTGTTGACGCGCAACACGAGATTGCCTTTACCGTCGAGCATTGCATTTGACTTACGCCAGTTTCCGTACTTGCGAGGTCCATCACCAAGAATATTCCATTTTGTTTCGTCGATAGCTTCGCCGTCGAAGTTGTCAACGAAAGATATTTCCCATTGCTGATCCTGAGGTAATGCTGGAAGGGAAACAGAGTCAGGAATCGCCGCAGGAGGTACTGGCGCCGGGTGCGATGTCCATTTTTGCTTATCTTCGTTGTCACTGTAGAGTTTACCAATGGCAGTTTCTTCGCCAACGACTCTTTCTCCGGAGTCCACTGACGGAATCGTTTGCGTAGAAGTCGAATTACCTCGAGCGCCATTCGACTTTGGCTTATCATCGAAAACGGGCCTGTTTCTAATCTGAACTTCGTCGATTGAAAAAGACATTTGCTTGCCGGGCTTACTTCGCAACTGCCAGTAAACAAGCCCCAGGGGTCCGGCGTCTTTTTTTAACTCTAACGGAGTACCATCGTACAACTGGGTTCTGATCCGATCCTTGCCGTCGGACACTGTGATACGGTAACGTCCAACCCGCGGATCAATCTCCACCTGAAGGAAATAGGCAACGCCGCGCTTGATTTCCAGAAACTGCCGCTTTTTTTTCGTCCCAATGTTCGACGAGTAAACCGACCACATCGTCTTGCCGTCTTTTTGAATCACCTTAACTTCCCATAAGCGATTCTTCCAAGTGGGAGCATTCCCTCCGAACATTTCAAGGTTCACAAGCTCTATTGGATCGCTATCAAGTCTGATCAGGCACTCGATGGAGTGCGGCAAACTTAGGTCCACTGTTTTGTGTCGACCGTAGTCCCAATAAGCTGAAAGCAATGGGAAATGAGCCGCATCCTCTACGTCAATCGCCTGAGCGTCGAGCTTGAGATATCCGCCCATGCCTTTTAATAAAGGGTTTTCGGTCTCTACACGTACTCTTGGTTGGTCGCTGAGCGACGATCCTACTTTCCAGTGTTGGCCTAAATAGCGATCAGAGTTTTCAAAAAGAGGGCTACTGAATCGTTCGTGTAAAACCGACTCAGAAAGGGCTTTCCGCAGTTCACCGAACCCTGCAAAGTCGACCATGCCGACGTGGTGCTGCGAACCATCTGATTTGCTACGCAATGACGATGCCGCTTTGACCATCATCATTTGCTTTTTTGGGAAACGTGAATTTGTGGCTCCAACTTCTCCGTCAAAAACATGCAATCGTGTCGTGTACTTTGAAACCACCACACCGAATTCTGTTCCAACATCGATGTAATCCCCTGTTGGTGTACTGACGGTGAGCTTTTCTGAATCGGCACCACAAAACGCTACCATCTTCCCTGAATGCAGTTTCGCAATTTGGTCACCGACCATTTCGAACTCGCAAGGGCCTTCGAGCGAAACTAAGCTTCCGCCAGATGTTCCGACTGTTAGAAGACCGCTGGCCATCGCAACGCGGCCGAGGAGTAGTTGTCGATTTTCAAATGGCTGGTTCTCGTCTGAAACAGCCTCCTTGGTCGAAAGAACCGTTAGCGTAAGTTGTCTTGCAGAAGCCGTGAATTCCGAGGGAGCGTCGGTATACATAAAAGTGATCAGGGCAATGACAACCGGCACTGCGACAACGGAAAAAACGAGCGTTCCCACAAGGCCGACGCTCGTCTGAGATGCAGATGTGGGGAGCAGGCCAGGCGGAGTTACCTCATGCTCTTCTCGATCCCAATCGAAATCAGCATACGCCTGCATGCTCGCGTCAAAATTCGTGGCGATGAGGTACTCAATCCGCGCCGGTTCATGTTCAAGCAGGATCGCTTCCAGCCTCAGGTGTTCTTCTTTGGCGATTGTTCGGTCGATGAATTTTTGCAGTAACTTATTGAAGTCGCTCGTAATCTTGTCGTTCATTGGTATTCCTCTTTCGCCAACTCCTTGGCTACACATTGCCCCAGCGCTTCTCTGATTCGACCAAGCGCTTTGTAGGTTGCTTTCACTGTTCGGCCAGAGAGCTTTGCAGCATCTGCTACCCCGTTTTTTGCTCTGTACCGAGTGAGTATAAATTTCCGGTCTTGATCTTTAAGTTTCTTTAAACACCGATCAAGCGCTTCATGTCGATCTTCAAGTTCCTTCTGAATATCATCATGGGATTGGGCCAGCAATTCTTGCACACGTTCGCTATGGAAGATCAGCTTGCTCCGTGCGTAACGCACTCGCGCCTGCCGCACTTTCCAAAAAGCAATCGTATTGGCCCACGCGACGAAGTTTGTACCCCTTTCGAACTCTCTGTATTTCTCGACGATCGTTACGCACGTTTCTTGCAAAACGTCCTCTGCGGCTTCTCGAACCGGCAACAACGAATAGATGAATGCATAAATTTGCTGCTGGTGCCGCAAAAGCAACCGAGTCAACTCCGCTTTTGATTCATTTTTCATTGTCTATATTCGAATTAGCGCCGCTTCTTCGAGGCTTCTTTACACGCTTGAAACTGAAGTTTTCACACTTCCATCTGGCGAATTTCGACATGACGCGTCGCCAGATCTATTATTAAGTTGAATACCAGTGTTTGGCCAAAACAGGACAGAAAATCTCAAAAAACGATTAATTCCCACTCGAACTCGTCCTTCCTCACTACATTGCTCGCTTTTTTTTCCGGTAGTGAAGCCTCAAGCCAGTCTCGTTACTAAAACGCGCTGGACAGTTGCATCGCCCAAAGGAATTTTTACTCATGTCCATTTTATTCTAACAGCCAGGTATAGAATTCTCTGGACAGACAGCAAGGTTAAGCTATCCTTGGGCTTCTAGGTCGCTCAAAGGTAAAAGGAAGCTTGAATACGACTGAAGTCACGCGATGAGTTAGTTGGCCGGTATCTTAGCACCTATAGGAATCTGTCATCGACACCAGATCGGGCCAAGTGCCGACAGCCATTCCCCCGCCATTGGCTTTTTGCTGAAATATCGTCAACGCGGCAGACCTTGAACTTTAACGCGTTTCGGGGTGGAAACGATCCGAGCTGGGCCAGTTCAAAAACTGGATATGTCGACAACGATAACATTCTAACCCGTTGGTAGTCCCAAACAGCCTGACGCCGCCCCCCTGTTTTTAGGGGCTTGTTGGCATCTAATAGATTTTCTCGTTTTTTTATGGGGCAATTTCTTCAGTTGGAACGATCACCTTATTCCACGTGTTGTTTTTTTGGACTGAGCCGGACTAAACAACTTTTTGAATTTTCAACAACCATTTTCAACAACCATTCACAGGGTTTCAGCATGTCTTCCATTAATAGGTTTCGCTTCTTTTGTTCCATTGTCACGGTGACGGGAATTTTATCGTTGTCTTCGATCTGTTCCGCAGATCTCATAGGGTCCCTTCTTCTCCAATCGCCTCCGTCCCCCAACGCCGATCAGCAGTCCTACTCCAATCTTACCACGCGAACAACGGGAGGGAACGTAGACACCCGTGGGCAAATTGCGGGTCAATTAAG
>CALDEW010000025.1 GCA_937942355.1 uncultured Pirellulaceae bacterium
GAACGCGAAATACGGATCGCCACCCCAATATCCAAGATTGTGCCGGCAGCGTTTTCCCTGATTCGCGAAACTGGAAACTTCATATTGCTCGAGTCCCACCTCTGCGGTACGGTCGAGCGTATGCTCGTAAAGCGCGGCGCAAAGTTCCTCGTCCGACTGACCCATCGTTCCCTTATTCCGCCGGTTCCAGAACTGAGTTCCTTTCTCAAAAGTCAGCTCATAGGTCGACAAATGGTTGGGCTCAAGTTCAATCGCCGCTTCTAAATCCGACTGCCAGTCGCTCAGCGTTTCGTTCGGGGAGGCAAAAATCAGATCCATCGAAATATTGTCGATGGCGTTTCGAATTGCGTCGACCGCTACGCGCACAATCTCCGGCGAATGATCACGCTCAAGCACCTTGAGCTTTCGTTCGTCGAAGGACTGCACGCCTAAGCTGACTCGGTTAATGCCGCAGCGAGCAAACAAAGCGACCCGATCGTTGGTAACGTCGCTGGGATTGCATTCCGCAGTCACTTCAGCATCGTCCGCCAGATCAAATCGCGAATTCACAATCTCAAACAGACGCTCGAAATCCGCCGGCGGCAGATGACTGGGCGTGCCACCGCCAAGAAACAACGTGTCAATCTCGTACCGTTGATCCAGCCACCCGATCTCAGTTTCGATCGCATCCAAAAACCGCTTGATCAGATAGTCACGATCCGCAACCACTGAAAAGTTGCAGTATCCACAGCGATGCCGACAAAACGGAACGTGAATGTAGACGCTACGTGGGTCAGCCAACTGCGGTGAAAATGTCTGCGAAAGTTCGGTCACTCAGAATGCTCCAGACGGAAACGACGGATCCCAACCACCGCGACGAACATTTCAAACCCAAACTTTCAGCCGATCGCCCAGCATACCCGGCAGCTTCTTCCGCACGATTGATTCGGCCTGGCGCTTGGAGTACCGAGTACTGAAGTGGCCGGCGATGATAACTTCGTTATTAAACCGATCGGACCTAGCCACAAAATCGTCCAAATGCATGTGACCATTCTTGCGAATCAACTCAGGACGGTGATCGGGCGCGATGAACGTCATCTCGGTGATCAGAATTTTAGCATCAAAAAAGATCGGATTATTATCCAAACCTTCCGCTGAGGTGTCACCGGTATACGCCACAATCGGCACACGCACTTCATTGGTGATCTCCGTGCCAGCCAACCGCAGGTCGCGAATTTCTTCACCCGACAGATCAACGTACTCAGGTTTCAGTTTTTTTCGTCGTTCAAAAATCACAAAACCGTAGCTGACAATCGTGTGCTTGGTTCTCAAAGGCTGCATCACCAATTCGCGCGACAGTTCAAACTCTTGGCCTTCTTCGACCCCGATCAACTTGCACGGCAATCGCCCCCGATCCAGTCGTTCAAAAGACCGGAGCATCGTCTGCACCGGATCAACGGCTTTAGCCGGTAGATAAATAGTCGGCGGATCCATTTTCATCAAACGCCGGCGCGCCACATACTGCGGCAGCGCGGCGATGTGGTCCAGATGCGTGTGCGAAATCATCCACGTTGGGATTCCCATGAAATCCCAGGGATGAGCCCCCATGTCGAAACCGATCTTGAGTTCCGGAATCCGCCAATAGGATTGTACCGCGGCCCTAGCGTAACCTTCAACGGTCAGATCACCGTGGGCCAAAGAGATCACCGGCGCGTTGTCCAGCATAAAAGTCCGGTCTTTACTCAATTCGAATTCTCTAACAGTTTATGTGAACATGGAATTTAAAAGGGAGTTCACGACTCGGAGAGTCGTGTTACGTAATGCGACTCTCCGAGTCGCAAAAATCGCGGCGGCATCAAACGCCTAGTATATTTGAATCCGCGTTCAAATGTTACCGACGCAAGAAAAGACAAGAGGTTCACGCCGCATCAATCGCAGCAGCGCTTAAGGCGCAACTATTTCGTTACCGCGGCACCTTTCATCCGGTAGATCGCCCAAACATTACCATCAGGCCCTTGATATTCTTTGAGCATGAATTTCCCCGTAACCGCCACGGGTCTCACGGTGTAGTCGGTTTCTTTGCCCTTTGCCAATTTCACGACCACACAATCAAACAACGCCGCGCCGGGACCGAAACAGCATTCCTTGTCGTCTCGCACGAAAATAAAATTCTTTAGATCGCGCTGTTTGAAACTGGGCCGAATATAGCCACGAAGTTTCACTTCCTGCCCATCTAATTGACGAATCTGATCGGTCAGCATCGTCGGCGAATAGGGCTGGTCCTCGGGAATGTCAAATTTGATATGATCAAACGTGATATCGAACTTCCCATCGGCCGATCGCGTCGGCACACTATCGTCAACGGTTTGACCACTGAGATTGAGCCGCTCAGACTCAGGATTCTTTTCCTGAGCAACTTCCCCCTGTGCAGGCGACGCATCTTTCTCGCCACTCTCCTGATCATCAACTTCCTCTTCCGCGGCCTGACGCGCGATTTCGTCGATCGCCGCTTCGTCGCGTGGGCTGACCGGCCCATTTGATGGCTTGGGTGGGGATTCCAATTCAGCAACTTCGCTGCGGCTGAACCCAAAGAACGCAAACATCCCCAGTCCAATCAAGACGAAAACTGCGGGAAGAAAGTTACGTTGGGAGACTGCCATCGGTGTGCCGTGAAAGAATCGTTGCTGGGTAAGCGATGCGCTGAAAAATTAGCGCACATAGTTCGCTTGGATTTCATAGAAGACGCGCGGAATCTCTTTTTCGTCTGGCGCAACAGAGTTTGGGTTGAGCTTAAAAATCCCACCGATGCGTCTCAGGCCGTAGCTGTAGTTTACCGTTTCGTCGATCGTGATCTTGACTGCGATCACATCGGTAATGTCGGGCGAACCACCGAAACAACAATCACCAAAGTCGCCGACCATTATAAACTTGCTCAACTTGGTCTTTTTTCCTGAGGGAGGACGAACATAACCTTTGATAAACACTTGCTTACCGTGAAGCTCCATCGCCTTCTCGGAGAAGGGCAAACTAGTTTTTCGATTTGGCGCAAGATCGCGGAATGAAATCCGTTGGTAGTTTTCAGGAACCTCAGTCGCGTAGATGATGGCGTGCATTGCAATGCTGGCGACCAAAAGAACCGCACAAATAATCAACCCAATCAGCGCGGGTTTCTTCCCAACCAGCTCGTTAGGGTACCGGCGAAAATTTGCCATCGCCACCAAACCGAATCCAACGCCCAGAATCGGCAGCAGCACAAACACCTGAGCCATGAACGCGGAAACGCTCAGAATCGCAAATGCTAAACACGCGACCATGGCCTTACTGACCGCGCGGTATTCGTCCGTGTTGGAAGATGCAGAAGAAGACATTTTGGGTGAGTTCATAGAACCTATTTTAAATTCGACAATCCAAAAAACGAATAGCGACTATTGGTGGTACGAAGTAACTCCCAAAAAGGTTCGCCCCTGAACCCAGCAAAGAGGTCGAGGCTCCGCCTGGAACCTACAGGAAGTTCCGAAGTAGGTCTCAGGCGGAGCTTCGACCTTCCCAGCAATACCTTGGTCCTAAAAAATCAGCCGTTGAAACGATCCGCTGACGACCGACCAAAGCAGTGCGAACAGCACAATCGAAACGATCAATGGAATGAAGATAATTTTCAGTTCAAGATAAGGCACCATCGCGGCGATCGGCGGCTTACCAACGACTTTCCCGTCGGTCGTTTGAGCCACGTCTGTCGAGGCCACAACGTCCGGTGAAGTTGCACCGTCTGTTTCTTGTCCGGTTTTCAAGGATACTTCAGACGCATCTTCTTCGCCAGATTTCACCCGGGTTTCCATCGGAACTTTGAAAACCTTCACGGGCACCTTCACCGCGATGGCGTCGGTGGAAGAATCGGCGTCGCTGAGAGCATCAGCGGCCGACTCTTCCTTCTCAGTTTCGGTCTCACTATTTTCCGATTCGCTTTCTATGACAACGTCTTCATCATCCTCATCGTCGTCGTCAAATCCTTGGCCGAACAGATTAGCTCTTTCGACGGACGCCGGATCGAGTTTCTCTAACTCCGCTAAATGTTCTTTGGCTTCAGGCAGCGGACAAGCGATTAGGTAGGAAACAATCGGCACACGCAACCAGCGTTTATCGTCATCGGACTCTTTGAACAGGGTGACCAACTTTTCCATCACCGACCAGTCTTCCCAGCGTGCAAGGTCCGGGATAATCAAATCCGCCATCTTCGGCCGGTCCAACAAAGCGCGAACCGCAGAAACAATCTTCTCTCGGTTGATGATCTCGACTTCAGTGGCGTGAAAACGCAGCGCCGAAACAGCAGCCATCGTATCGGTGAATTCAGATTTCTCGTTTCTTAAAAACTTCTCTTCGACCAACGGCACGCCGGCTTCGCCCTTGAGGCAAAGATACGACGCCAGCAATGCGTCCAGCCCACGCAAATTTGACGATCCTCCGTCGGTAATCATTTGCTCGATCGCGTCGGCTTCTTTTTCTGTTCCGCAAACACCCAACATCGTAAAGTACAGACGCCGGCGATTGATCGCGACTTCTGGATCTTTGACCCAATCAATTAATTTCTGGCGGTCCATGCGATCTTTAAGGTCAATCAGATCGGCGTAAGGTGCTTTGGCGAATTCATCGTAAGCGTCGAACGCGATCGAGCTAACATCGTCTTCGAAGTAGTCTTGAAAAAACGCCAGTCGATCGGCACCCGATTCGGGCAACTTTTGAATGTCAGTCAAATATTGAATCAGTCGATCCGATGCCTTGATCGGCGTCGTCCAAACGATCGAAGGAGGGTCAACTCCCATCACCAAAAACTCTTTGCCGGGTTTATAGCGTCCCACCAAAAGCGCTTTGAACTCCATGCCCACATCGACAAACTGTTTGCCTTTGAGAACGTTGGTGATTTCAAAAGTCGCACGCGGCAGATCGGATCCCGGTTTATCTGGTAACTCGGGCAGCTCCACCAATTTCGCCGCCACCACAACGTCCTGACCGCTCAATTGATCGGTGAACGTCATCGCGACTGAAGTGCAGAACGGGCACGCCATCGCTGATTTGGAAGTTCCACTTATTAGTGGCGACACGACCATGCAGACTGTGACCACAATGGTCAACAGACAGCGGTAAAGTCGCTGGCGAATTGGTTGAGATGTATTCACGACGATTGGGATGCGCCCATCATCCTTAGTAAGAAGAGGTTTCAGTTGGGATTTTAGCCCAGTAACGGTGAAAAATTCAACGTCGTTTCACTGATTATTTACGCCCAATAGTGCAATTTAGTTCACTTTTGGCAGCAGTTTGACGGTTGGAGCCTAAAACACAGCTGTTAGCGGATCAGCAGCAAACTGGGAATAACAAACGAAGGAGCCCCGAGAATCGGGGGGCTCCAACAATGGGATTCCGGTGAGCCCGAACTACCTCGTTCGAAGTGGGGGGTCCGATAATCCGTATTAGAGAGCCATTAATTCCCAAAAATTGACATCCTTTTGTTTGGACGGAGCCCCATTGACAGTATCATGGACCACATGGGATGGCTTTACTGCCATAATTTTTCTATGACGCTGGCCATTTTTGATCTGGTCAGCCCAACAACTGGAGTAATGATGAAACGCTTCTTCTCTCTCCCCGCCACCTTCCTCGCCTTCTGGGCACTTGCTTTTTTATTCCTTTGCTCACCAGCCTCGGCTCAATCGGCTGGCCAAGGCACACGCGGCTTAGATGATTTTTTGGCCGAAACGACTGGAAACATCGTTTGCGAAGATTTCGATTCGTTGATTAATATTGATGGCAATCCAGCCCAACCTGCAATTTTGCCTGAAAATGAATTCCTTTTTCCAACGCAATCGACCTCCCTAGGCCAATTGTCGTTTCCAGATATTTTTATCGTTAATGAGGCGCAGCAAGATGGCTCTACTATCATCTCTTTTGCCAGCCCCCTCGATGATCCCCAACCTTTAGTGTTGGAGCTAGATCCTGATCTTGGAAAGTTAGAAGGATTCTTCGTAGAGACTGGATTCTTAAGAATTTCTCTATTCGATGGTGACACGCTCCTGGACAATTTTCCCGGCGTTACCGCTGCTGACGACGTTAATGATCCTAACATAACACTAATTGGCTGGATCAATACGCAAGGGTTAAACGTAACACGAGTGGAATTTAACGCCCCTGATCCTGAAGATCTTTCTGACAGTATGACGTTGGCACGAGCAGGTGGTTTGATCGGTACCTTCAAGGCGTCCTTTCTGCCTTGCCCGGAGCCTCCTGTTTCTGATCCTGACCTCCTTATTCCAATGCTCATTGACGACATCGAAGACTTGATCGATTCCAATGATATTGGTCAAGGACAAGGAAACCCGATACAGAACTTTCTGAATCAGGCGCTAAAAGACATCAACAAGGGCAAAACCGATAAAGCGATTGATAAGCTAATCGATGCGAGTGAACGAGTCTTAGCGTTGATCAATGATGGTTCTCTCAGCGCAGAACAAGGACAAGAAATCATTGACATGATCGATTTGCTAATCATTGATTTGTTGGAGCTCTAATTCGGTGAAGCGATGTGTATCACATCATGACAAAAATCTCAAAGCCAGCCTGGACAACAGGCTGGCTTTTTTGTTGGTAGCGTCACTACACTGATGCCTGCTACGTCGGTTCCTCAAATACCGATCGGTACTTTCCGTGCTCTTGAAAGTACTCCAGCAACACGCGAAAAAAAGCACTGCTGCCGAGGGTGGCACTGTCACCGATCACAATCAATTTTCGTTTGGCACGCGTCAGCGCGACGTTCATCCGCCGTTCATCACCCAAGAAACCAATCTCGCCTTTGCCGTTACTGCGCACGGTGCTGATGATGACGGCTTCTTTCTCACGGCCTTGAAAACCGTCGACGGTATCTACTTCGACCGTGGTTGCGCCAGCGGTCTGAGCCAATTGGTCACGTAGGTAACGCACTTGAGCCGCGTAAGGAGCGATCACAGCAATGCCTTGTGCCTCCACACCTGCTTCAACCAGCTGGCGTACTTTGGCCACGACCAGATGCGCCTCCTGACGATTAAATTTGCTTAAGCCCTCGGCCTCGATCTCTTCATCCCAGCCCGCGCCGGCGCTGTCAATAAACTCGATCGGAAGCTCGGTCAACTCATTGGCCTCCACCGATTCAAAATCGGTCAACAAATGATCCTTCACCGACGCATCAGCGATCAGCTCCTGATCGTAAAAATGCCCGGAAGAAAAATTCATGATGGCAGAGTTCATCCGATACTGAACATCCAACATCCGGTGGATCTGATCACCGTAGATTTCAACCTGGCGTTCTAACAGGCTCAGCGCGAACCCCTCACCGGCGGCCTCGCGGCTGAGCACCGTTGGCGGCAGTTGTTTGTGGTCGCCGGCGAGCACAATTTTATCCGCCTTGAGAATTGGCACCCAGCAGCCCGGTTCGGTGCTTTGACAGGCTTCATCGATCACGACCATATCGAACCATTTGTCTTGCAACAGATCTTCGTTGAAGGTCGTGGTCGCGCAAATGATCTTGGCACGGGAAAGGATCTGCTCAATCGCTTGTTGCTCCATCAACCGCGCGTGCTTTTTTAGCTGTTTCGCTTCGTCGCGCAGGGCCGCCTTCTCACCGCGCACCGGACGATGCCGAGTCCACTTGCCAGCCTTCCTGAAGAGGACTTCGGCCTCCCGATACATCTCCTGCACCACCGACATATTCTCGTGCCGCTCAGCCAGCCCATCGAGCGTGTGAGGTCGCAGGTCCTCCGCGACGCGCGCGGGATGACCGATGCGGACAACTTTTTGGCCTTTTGCGACCAAACGTTCCAGCAGATTATCAACCGCAGTGTTACTGGGAGCACACGCCAACACCTGCTGCCCGCGTTGGACCGCTTGTACGATCAACTCCACCACCGTCGTCGTTTTTCCGGTCCCTGGCGGACCGTGAATGATCGCCAGATCGTTCGCCGAAAGCGCGAACCGGACGGCTTCCTGTTGCGACTGATTCAACGTGGTTTGAAATTCAAACTCCGGCGGCGACGGATGAAACGTAGGATCCGCAATTCCCATCAGAATATCACGCAGCTTCCCCAATCGTCCGCGCGAATTCATCGCCGTGGTGATTGCCGCCAATTGCCGCTGGCGCGTTACTTCGTCCGCGGTTAAGTCGATACGAAAGTTATCGCCATCAGGCCACCGATTGAGCGCGACCTCTAAAGAATCCTGCGTACGTTTGCTGACAACGCCGGTTTCGGATTCGCCATCATCATCACGAAAACGGGACACCACCACCGGCGAACCAACCCGCAACCGATGCCACGGCATAGGATGACTTGGTTTGCGTTTTCTGAAAGTGACCAGCGTCCGTCCACCCAAACCGCCACGATGATCCGCGATCGACAAATCGACGATCGTTTCGCCGCCTTTTTCGGGATCCTTGAGCTTCATGCGCTGACGGCGTTCGGCCATCTGCTGAATCTCGGCCTTGGATTCCATCGCCAGCCACTGCGTCATCTGTACGAAGTGCGATTCGGTTTCTAGATCAGGAAGTTTCTTTCGTCGACGCGATGACATGAGATACAAATTGGGTATCGAGATGGATAGGAGCTGACAACCATATCTTACCGGTGACATGCATCACCGAAAGCCTCCACATGGTCATTCTGCGCGCGAAATGCGTGAGACTATTTTGGCATTGGGCATACTCACTCTTACAAGCTCCAACAGCGTTAATATTTCGTGCCCAAATTTAAAATCATCCTTGACGAATAGTTCGACTAAACTCCTACAGCGTTTGCTAACCACTTCTACGTGAGTTCATTGGATCAGTATCGATAACGATACGTTCTTCAGGGCTAACCAGTTTTGCAAGTTCATTCATCCATAACTTACACTGAGGTTTCGTCATCTTGTCTTTGTAAGCATCGGCGGAGAGTTCTGGGAGGCTAACATGCCCAGAGATACCCTCAAATTTGGTGGGAAGAACAGTAATCCCAAGTGTTTCTACTTCCGCAACCAATACTTTTACAACGCCTATTTTTCTTCGTTTTTCAAGATCAGCGACCAACGCCGTTATCTCGTGGGCGCTCTCAAGACAAGCTGCTCGAAATAAGCTAATGCCATCCGTGTCTGCATTCCGCCCTTTTACTCTCGGCTCGAAAGCGCCCGGGGATACAAAAGGAGTTTTATCCGTTCGAAAACGGTCCGCGTGCACACGACGATATAGCCATTCGTCACTCGTTATCGGTTCCGATTCTTTTTTCAGTGGCACTAAGAAAGCCCATATTAGCCATCGAAAACATTTAGCTCATTCAGCAGTCAAAAGCAGGACTAATCTACCAGATTCAAATACCTCTGCTCGCGTAGCGCTCACCACCTCAATTTCGAAGAAAGGTTCGCCGCCAAATTCAAAACTAATTGTTCCGTTGACACCTGCCACTGCGCGAAGCGGGGCCGGGTGCGAACAGTCCCTTAATTGCTTAGCCAACTCCGCAGCCATAGCTATAACATCTTGCTCAGGAACGACTGCGTGCTCACCATCCCAATCATTTTCAAGCTTCGCAATAGACAAGATGGAACCTATAATTCCGCCCCAGTTTTCATCGACACAGTCATCTTGTCGCCGAGTAAAGAAAGTGGCGTTAGGGACACTACTCTCTAGTGAACTTCGTCTAGTAAATTCAACAGCACCCTGTCGAGGTTCAAACCCGATACTCATTTAACTTCCCCCCAGCTCGCTTTAGTTTTACTATCGACCATTGCCAAAAACTGCCCTACCGCTACCTTGTGCCCCAGATCGAGTCCAGCACGGTATGTGGGAGTACACTCGACATTCACCGGGCCACGTGCGGTAATATCTAACATTAAAGACTCGTGAGCGTTATTGTCCCAACAGCCAATCCCAGATGAAAGATGCAGCCGGCCAAGTTGCGGCTCGATTTCCATTGTCCATTGGACATTTCTTTTGACCATCTTCAGAGAACCCGCTAGCTCAGACGGTTTATCGCTAAACAATCCGGGGAGAAACTTGTGCCAATCGTTGGGCGAACTCCAATATTCATCTTGCGGGAACGAATCTACATAGGTCACTTCCCATTGGTTGACATTTACGGGACCAATTTTTTCGTCCTCACAAAAGGTTTTAAACTGCTCAAACTTCGACTCAAACTCTTCAATCAGTTCCTTGTAACTTGGTTTCAAATTTTCTGTCTTACGCCAGTTTAGATGGAACCTAGTGGGTTGAATCTGAATTAACCTGTCGCTGGTACTTTGATTTATAAGCGTAAGACGGTTCACCAACGGTGCGGGCTCCATTTTCATTCGCCATCTGCGCTGGTTAGCACTACCCCCAAACCGCTCAAACTGCTCCCCGATAAGGCCATTGTCCCGTGGATTACCCCACGCACTACCAAGTCTGTCCCAATAGCGCCCAAAGTGAGCCGCTGTGAAACCGGCAATAGCATCAAACTGAACCCCCAATACAAATTCGACAATCGGAGGGTTTTCGAATGTAGGTGTGGTGGACATTGAGGTTTCAAATGATCGGAGTTTTGCCGAAAAATTCCAAGAGAGTGAAGAGTAGCAACCAACGTCGCCTAAGTAAAGATTAGCTCCACGTCCCCTTCAGGCAATAACTGATACTATCGCAGATTTCGTCGTACTGCATGTCTCAAACTAACTAATTATTGTTTTCCCATCACTTTTGTTGTTGCTTTTTCAGCACCGAAAAACTTCGCCAGTGTCGCATCCGATGGCGGCCGCGTAATCAGCGACGTGACAACCATCGCAATGAGAGTGCAAAGGAAAATTGCCACCACCGGCATGATCGAATACGTCGTGTCACCGAAAAGGCTGATGTCAATTGAAAACGTCCGATTAGAGCCACGCCCCGACTTCTCGAATAGATAATACCAACTACCCGCCGCCGCCAGAATTCCTGACACGGCTCCCGCCGCCGTCAAGCGTCGCCAATCTACCGCCGCAAAGATGATCGGGAACAAAGATGCGAATCCGGAGAAACACCAGACCCCCATCGCAAACACGCTCTTGTAACCCATTAGACTCAAGTAATACACGACCACCACAATCAATACCACGAAGGTACGCGCCAACCAAACTTGAGCACGATCGGACAAGCGCTCTTTACCCACGTAGTGTTCGACAATGTCATTGGTGAACATGGAACCGATACATAAGAACTGGCTGTCCAGCGATGACATGATCGCCGCCAAAATTCCGGCGGTCAGCAAACCGCCAACCACTGGCGAGGTCTTTAATTTCACCATCGCAGGTAAAATCGCATTGGGGGAAATTTTGTCGGCCAGCCCAGGAGGTAAGACACCTGGCACTGTCGCCCAGATGCCCAACAAAATACAAGGCACCCATACGATCATGATGAAGATCGGATGACACATCACCGACAGTTTAAAACTATTGGCGCTCTTAGCCGTCAACCAATGTTGGAACAGATGCGGAAACATACCAACCGACAATGGGATCAACAGGTAAGTGAAAAACTTGGATTGCGACATACTCTCGCGCGTCGTGTGTTCAGAACCGACCTTGGCTGAAATCGTCTTCAAGTTCTCAAGGAACGACTCGCCGCCGCCCAGTTTATTGGCGATCAGCACAAACGTCACCAAACCCAGCACCATAAACACAATCGTTTGAAATGCGTTTGCCCAAGCCGTCCCCCGCATGCCGCCGAAGAAAACGTAAATCAACACCACACCGCAGATCACGGCTGATCCGATCGTCGGAGGCACGCCGCCGGCGAACGCCGGATTCTTACTGGCAAACATTCCTTCATTGGCGAACGCACCGGCGGTCATCGTCTGGATCACCGTCCCAGACGCCATCACGCCAATCAACAGGTAAGGAATGACCAACGCCACCAAAATCGGAAACAGCAACACGCCAACGAAATCACTTTCCAACCGGTCGCGGAAAAATTGAATCTGAGTCGTATAGCCGTACTTGCGCCCAAAGCCGTAAACCTTCACGCCGATCACGAAGAAACACAGACTGTGAATGATGCCGCTGGACGAAGCCAACATGCCGTACACGCCAATGCCTTCTTTGAACGCTTCGCCAGTCGATCCGACCAGCGCGAACGCGGTCATCGTCGTACCGAAAATCGACATCAGCAATAAAAATGGACCGATCGAATGACTGGCCAACAGGTAATCGTTCTTGGAACCGGTGAACAAACGGCTGGCAAAAAATCCCAAACCCAACAGCAACATTAAATAGACTGCGATGATCAGCAGCCGAATCATTCCCGCTTCCATCAGTGGCTCTCCTGTGCCGAGGCATCGGATGAAATTGAATCCAGTTCTTTAGGCCACATGAAAATCGTTGCTAAGAACCACACGAACCCGGCCGCCACAGAAATGCAAGCGTGGTAGAACAGCCCAATCGGCATGAATCCCCAAACCAATGAATCGTCGTGCCAGTTCCAATTATCCTGGTGGGCGATCAGCAAGATCAGCACCAATGTCCAGATTACATATTTCATAGTGTTTTCAAATGTTTCATACGAAATTAGGGCCGGCCGCATTAAGCAACCCGGCAAGACTATATCACAATCTCTAACAATCCAATCGCGGGCTTCCCGTCGCAATCAATGATCGCCGTCCGGCCCGCCACCATTTCACCTTCGGCGATGCCAAAATGTTTCGCCAATTCGGGCCCCGCGGAAATCTGATACAGATTGTTCAGATGGACATCTCTCAAAACGCCATGGTTAATCAAGATCCTGCCTAAGGGTATTTTCTGCTGAGCGATTTCAGCAAAAATATTGGGCTCGATCGCATCGGTGTCGATGCTGACGATACCAAACTGCACCACGCCATCGTCGGACTGCCGATTGAGCAAGATTTTGCGTGAATAGAAGCTTCCATCCTGCCGCGTATCGAGCACCTGCACGTCCACAGGGCTTTGATGGTGACGTTCCACCGTCACCGTCATGTGCGATTCATGATTCAATAGTATTTGATACGGTTGCTGCAAGTCAGCAGCCGCCACTTGTTTGAATTCTCCAATCGGCGACGCGTCGGCAAAGAACA
Organism: uncultured Pirellulaceae bacterium; assembly: GCA_937942355.1. GTDB lineage: Bacteria > Planctomycetota > Planctomycetia > Pirellulales > Pirellulaceae > Mariniblastus. The sequence goes on from CALDEW010000025.1 coordinate 13,059, forward strand.
ACGATACCAGGGTATCGAAGTCAATTTCCGATTCAAGATTCAACGATTTTTCAGGCATGGTTGTTTTGATGTGAGAGGCTGAAAGCAGCTCAGTAGCATGTTTGATAAAAAATTAAGCTTGCCCAAACATTGTTTAACGACAAGCCGGAAGGCGACATCGTTTACTCGGGCCAAACACGGTTAAACTACCGCCGCGGAGGTTAAACGCTACTTGATAATCGGCAGAACTTCCGAGTAAGACAAGTCTTTAATATCAATAGTCGGTTTAACCTCGGCCGTCCGATCAAGTACCGTATCAACCAAATAATAAAGCAATCTTCTCAGCTCTTGCGACTCCACCTGATCTGCAATTTCTTCCGCTTTTTGCTGATGCTTATCAACCAAACGGTAAGCCGTCTCGAACACACCGGCCTCGAAGAATAACTGCCGCGCCCGCATGATTCGGCGTTCGTGAGTCATCTCACAATCCTCAGCCGACAATTCAATCAGCTCTTCCCGTAGTTCCGGTTTGAGCCCTTCCAACGCCAGCGCCCACAACACCGTCGGGCGTCCACCCAAAAGATCGGCCCCGACGACGCGTTTGTTTTCGTCGTCACGTTCCCAATCTTTGAGGTCGTTGAGTATTTGAAACGCGACGCCCAAATTACGAGCGAACGTTTTTACCGTTGGGATCAGCTCCTCCGCATCGCCAGCCAACCGCACGCCTGTGTACAGCGCCGCTTCGAACGCCGGCGACGTCTTGAGCGCATAAATTTTCAGCGCGTCGATGGGTTTGAGCAACCTATCGCGTGCGTCTCGCCACATCAGTTCAGCACCCTGCCCTTCGGCCAAACGCTGGTGCGACGAAGCCAGATAATCCAAAATATCAGCCGCCCGATCTCCGCCATGCAGCTTGCGATCCTTGCTGACCAACCGGTAACCCATGCCGATCAGATAGTCGCCCACATTGATTGCCGTCGGGACGCCCCACTTCTTGTGCAACGTTTCCGCCCCGTAGCGATACTGATCCGCGTCTTCAATGTCGTCGTGAACCAAGGACGCTTTGTGAAACGTCTCAATCGCCATCGCCGCCCGCAAGACATGATCGGGATAGTCTTCCACAACCGTCTGGCCATCTGACAACGTTGCTTCGCCGCCAATGAGCGCGTTGTAAACCGCCAACGTAATGAACGGACGAGAATACTTGCCACCGGCGGCAAGGAAATCGTAAGCAATCGCTTCGGTGGCGGCGATCGGATCGAGTTCTTCAGCGCGGCCAATGGAAATTGATTCGCTTCGAACCGGAGGCGCCAATTTCTCCAACGATTGGCGCTGAAACAACTGGGAACTTTTTCTCAACAAGTGCAAGTAGCTGCGTGTCGTCTGCCCCGCCGGCGCATAAGGCACGCGCACCATTTGCTCGACCCAATCCTCGTCCACCGACGTGTTCCGGCAGTCGCTCGACAGCAGTGGAACTGCCATGCAGGGAATACCGGCCAACATGATTTTGTCGATAGCTTTTTCCAAAACGTTCAAGCACGCCACGCCCACGATCGCATCGACATGGCCACTAACGATGATCTTCAAAACGATCGGCGAACCTTCGGCCACCAAGACCTTATACCCAAGCTCTTCTGCCGAGGCGCGAAAATCAGCGATACTACACGCACCACAAGTTTTGCATGCCAAACCAAATTCGTCATAGTCCGCCGGACAACCTTCGGCGTGCTTCAAACAATGCGGCAACAAGAACAAGCGCCGATTGTGGGGAATCGACTGAATCTGCGGCTCCCAAAAACAGCTACTCAGCGTCACCATGATCCAACCCAAAAAACCTTCGGGCTGACCAGCATCGTC
>CALDEW010000026.1 GCA_937942355.1 uncultured Pirellulaceae bacterium
GCTGGGGTTGCCCAACTTTTGCCACTGTTGCCGTCGTTGGAGCTGCTTAATTTAGGTGCACGCTTAGGGAATTACCCTTATGGCTATGTTAACGAACGATGGTCACAAGTTACCCCTGATCAGGTCAGTAATTTATTGGCCGATACAAGTAATGTCTCTGTGCTTTGCCTATTCAGTCTTCACCCCAGCGGTTACGTGCGCCAAGCCGCAGTGCGGGCTCTGGCCGAAATCCAAACAGGTGAAGAACTCAGATATTTATTGATCAGGCAGAACGATTGGGTGCCTGTCATTGCTGAAGAAGCTCAGGCGACGGTGCTTGGGAAGCTAACCGAAGCATACCTAGATTACTTCGTTGGCGAAACAGAACTGTTGTTTCATATGTTGCAGTGTAAACGCCAAGACCTCAGCGATACCGTGTCACGATATGTCGACATAATGATCAAACCAAAGCATAGGAATCGGTTGGAGGAAACCATCGGCAACAGCACAGGAAGAGCAGGGCGCAAGTTTGTGGACCACATATTCGCAATAGAAGGTAGCCATCTAAAAGACTCCGTGATCGCAGGATTTTCATCAACTGACGAAGTCATCAGAACAAAAAGCCTCAAGCACGCTGGTAACTGCCTCTCGAAAGGACAGTGCAACGAAGTCATTGATCGTTTGACTTCTGATCGTTTCATTCCGGCACGACTCGAAGCCCTCGAACTCAAAGCAAAGCACTCCGACGCAAGCAACGATGTTTGGCAAAACGCTTTGTTTGACAAAAGCAGAGCCGTTCGTGAAACGGCAATCTTTTACCTGAAAAAGGCAAACATTGATGTGGCGGCAATCTATCGTGCGCAGTTGGCAGAGTCTCCGTCCAGTTTTCCCGCCCTATCCGGGTTGGTCACAGCCGGAGATTTGTCGGATATCGAAACTTACCAACGCTACTTGAAGTCGCCTTTTGCGAGACGACGTGCCGAGGCAATTCGCGGTATTGGGATTGTTGGAAGCAAGGCCGATAAAAGTTTTCTGATGGAGATGCTGGCGGATCAAAGTGCGCGAGTCGTGCGGGCAGCAGAAGGACATCTTAAACTCATTGCCAAGTCACTCGATTCTGACCAACTGTACAACAGAATAGAAGCTTGCGTGACGCCAATGGGAGTGAAAACCATTCTCGGACTCCTTTTAGATAAGGGACGTTGGCCAGCAATGCACTATTTGATTCGCGCCGCCGCAAGTTCTAACGAAACCTCCAGCGAATGCGCGAAACAACGGCTGCGATACACTTTCTCCCTCAATCGAGTTTTCACACAACCTACCCTTCAGCAGCGCGCCAAGATTCAGGTCGCGATAGGTGAATCTTGGGCCTCATTCGATCAGCCGTTCCTTCGGGAACTGAAAGGATATTTGGAGGTCTACGGTTTCAGTTTCGAAAGCTAAGCCCACCAATGCACACAACAAAATTATTCGAGCCAACGATATTTGAAAACCGATGTTTGAAACGTTTTTCCCGTTGTAGTCTGTTGCTTTGCCGCGTCTAAACTTAGGATGATGTCGTCTGGCTTCGGTATCGCAGTCAGCGTCGACGCACTGGCCGCTCGTTATTTTGCGCCCAATCGTTTGAGATAGCGTTGATCACAGGATACCTCACGAAAAACGTCATTTAGGAGCCAATATCAACGTGCTTTGGGAAAAGGTTGCTCGGCAATTACTGTTTAAACTTCCGGCCGAACGAGCCCATCATTTTTCGATGGGAGCGTTCGATAGAATGCTAACGCTCGCACCGATCTCCGCGACGTTCGCAAAACGCTACACCGTCAATGACCTTCGACTGAAGACGGAGTTGTTTGGGCTCTCGTTTGATAACCCGGTCGGGTTGGCCGCAGGATTTGATAAAGACGCCGCTTGGTTTGCTAAATTGGCGGCGTTAGGATTTGGCCACGTCGAAGTCGGCACGATCACCGGGCAGGCTCAGTCTGGTAACCCGCAGCCGCGCCTGTTCCGATTGCCTGCCGACAAAGCGATCATCAATCGCATGGGGTTTAACAATCGTGGCGCCGACAACGCCGCCAAGCGACTGGCAAAATCGACTAAGTTTCGCGACAGCGATGTTTTGGGGATCAATATCGGCAAAACGAAAGTGGTTCCCGTTGAATCGGCGACCGAGGATTATCTTTACAGCTTCGAGCGCCTTTTCATCTACGCCGACTACTTCACGGTGAACGTCAGTTCCCCCAACACGCCGGGGCTACGAACGCTGCAAAATCGTGAACCATTGATCCAATTGCTGTCTCAGATCCAAACCAAGAATGTTCAGTTGACGGCCGATCACGAGATCCCCCAAAAGCCAATTCTGCTGAAGATCGCTCCGGACGTCACCGATGAACAGCTGGCCGACATCGTGTCGATTCTCAAAGAGATCAATCTGGACGGTATTATCGCGACCAACACCACGATCGCGCGCGACGGATTAAAAACTCCCGATAGCGAAATAGAAGCGATCGGCGCCGGCGGGCTTTCGGGG
>CALDEW010000027.1 GCA_937942355.1 uncultured Pirellulaceae bacterium
GATTCGGTTACGGAAAAGTCTCGTGGAAGGATGGAAGACGCGCCTGACCTCCGTCGGATTCCTTGGATCGCCACCGAGGACATTCCGAAGGTGATGGCCAACGACTGGGTGCCTCCAACCATTGCAGGCACCGATCTGGGCCTGATCCAGTACACATCAGGTTCCACCGGTTCACCTAAGGGTGTGATGTTGACGCACGCGAACCTCATGGCGAACTGCCGGATGATTACTCAGGCGTTTGAGGTCTCAAATAAATCGACGGCTTGTTCTTGGCTACCGGCTTATCACGACATGGGCTTAGTCGGCGGCATGCTCAACCCAAGCTTCTGTGGCGTCACGCAAAATTTAATGTCTCCGGTTTCGTTTTTGACTTACCCGATTCGATGGCTTCGCGCGATATCTAAGTATCGAGTCGAAGTAACCGGCGGTCCCAATTTTGCCTATGCCTGGTGTGCGACGAAGATTAAACCAGCCCAATGCGAGGGTCTGGATTTATCGTCTTGGAAGGTTGCCTTTAATGGTGCTGAACCGGTTCGTTCGGATGTCATGGATCTCTTTAGTGAGAGGTTTGCGGAGTATGGTTTTCAGAAGGAAGCGTTTTACCCTTGCTACGGCATGGCAGAAACGACTCTCTTGGTAACCGGCGGTGATCCTAACGCCGAACCCATCGTGCAACCGTTCGACAAGAACGAACTGGTGCAGCATCGCGTCGTTCCCTGTGACATGGATGATAACGATGCCAAACTTCTTGTGGGGTGCGGCAATGTTTGTCCCGGAGAAGAAGTGGTCATTGTGAACCCTGAAACGCTGAAGCCGCTTCAGGACGATAAGATTGGCGAAATTCTCATCAACAGCCCCAGCAGCGGCATGGGCTACTGGAATCGTCCAGAAGAAACAGCGGCCACATTTAAAGCTCGAATCAACCCAGACGACGGTAAAGATTACGTTCGGTCGGGCGATCTTGGGTTCATGCATGACGGCGAATTGTTCGTTACCGGTCGGCTCAAGGATATGATTATCGTCCGCGGCGTTAATCGCTACCCTCAGGATATCGAAACAACCGTCGAACAATGCCATGAGTGGACGCGATCCGGTGGTGCCGCGGCGTTTGCGGTTAATCGCTGGGACCGCGAACATTTGGTGGTTGTCTGCGAAGTTGAACGTGGCCGCAAAAGTCGCCAGTTCGATTTGGTCATCGACGCCATTCGCGCAGCGGTCAGCGAGGAACATGATTTGCCACCGGACGCCATCGTGTTGGTCAGAGCCCACAGCGTCCCCAAAACTTCCAGTGGTAAAGTCCAGCGGCACGCCTGTAAGAATAATTTCAACGATGGCGAATTGTTGGTGATTGCCGAATGGGTTTCATGGAAAGAAACGGCTGCCAAGGATGAAAAATTATCTGATTCTGATTCCCTAACCGTCCCCGCATCCAACGGGCAGGTAACCGCCGAACACGGGCTCAACCCGACCGTGCTCAGTGCCGTGTTGACCGTGGTGAAGAGAATTGGCGAAAGTCGCGCAAAAGACCTCAGCGTCGACAGTAATATTATTCACCTTGGTCTCGATTCGATGGAGCGGTTGGACATCGCCCATACTTTAGAAGAGATGTTTGGCGGCCGACTTCCTGAAGACGTTCTGCAAGAGGTTGAAACTGTACGTGAAGTTGCCGAAGCGATCGAGGAACACATCGGCACCGAACTGGTCGGCGAATTGGTCGGTGATGGTTCACGCCGTCGATCGCGCATTGAAGGCCCAATTCCAGAATCTTACTACCGACTTGAAAAGATGCCGGAATACTTGAGGCTGAACTCTCTTCAGGAAAAGATCAAATCAACTGGAATCCGAAACCCTTTTTTCAGCGTCCACGAAGGCCGTATCAGCGACACGACTCAAATTGACGGCAAGGAATTGATTTCCTTCGCCAGTTATAACTATCTGGGCCTTTCGGGACACCCCGATGTCAACGCCAGTGCGATTGATGCGATTTCGAACTTTGGCACCTCCGTGTCTGCCAGTCGAATCGTTTCGGGTGAAAAGACGATCCACAAAGAGCTCGAGAACGAGCTGGCCAGTTTTTTGGGCGTTGATGATGTGATCACCTTTCCCGGCGGCCATGCGTGCAACGAATCAGTGATTGGCCACCTTGTGGGTCCGGGTGATCTCATTGTGCACGACAGCTTTGCCCATAACAGCATCATCCAAGGCGCAGAGCTTTCCGGCGCGCGGCGTCGACCGTTCGAACACAACAACTGGAAAGATCTGTACGATATCCTTAAAGACATTCGTGAAGACTACCGTCGTGTTCTGATTGCCCTCGAGGGGCTCTACAGCATGGACGGTGACTATCCCAACCTGCCAAAATTTGTTGAGTTAAAAAAGCGATTCAAATGCTGGATGTTCGTCGACGAAGCACACTCGATCGGGACTCTCGGTGAAACCGGACGGGGCGTTGCTGAAATGTTCGGGGTTGAGCGCGACGATGTTGAATGCTGGATGGGGACGCTGAGCAAATCGTTCGGTAGCTGCGGCGGATTCATCGCGGGCAAATCCGAGCTGATAAATTACTTACGCTACACGACGCCCGGCTACGTCTTTGCCGCCGGAATGCCGCCAGCGAATGTGGGAGCGGCGCTTGGGTCGTTGCGGGTATTGAGTAAGTCGCCCGAGCTGGTGAAGAAGCTTCAGCACAATTCCCAACTGTTTTTGACACTCGCTAAGGAAGCGGGGCTGGATACGGGAATGGCTCAAGGAACTCCGATCATTCCTATCATTACCGGCGATTCGATTCGTGCGCTAAAACTCTCCGAGGCAATGTACGACGCTGGCATCAACGCGCAGCCGATTCTTTACCCGGCGGTTCCCGAGAAAGAGACACGCGTTCGAATCTTTATGACCGCCGCTCACTCCGAAGAACAGATCCGGCATTCGGTCAAAGCACTCGCTGCGGCATGGGAGCAAATAAAGAACGTTGATGTTTCTGCCACATTGGAATCGGTCGTAAGTTAGCTATCGCTGACTCGCCCCACGGCTAACGGAAATTGCCTTGGCGGACGCGCTCTCGAAACCGATCGCTGGTCGCGATTGCATCACGATATTCGGCCACGTTCAACTGCCGAACCTCGCTGTTTACCGGTGGCATATTCTGCAAGTAATCAATCAAGCGGTGGCTCGGGTTTGACAGCGTAATTGTTTTGGCGGCGATGGAGTCGTCCTTGGAACGGATGATGATCAGAACTTCCTTGTCACTATCGACACTGTTGCCGTTGCTCGTGCCGTCGCCTCGAAGCGACACCAGCGAAGTCCGACCGGGCGAACGAGATATTGACTTCGGGAACTCTGGCTTGGGCCGGGCGACGATCGGTTCGGGTATGGGTTTAGGTGATGGTTTGGGGGACGAAACAAAATTTGCCGCCAAAGAGGACTCCGGTCGCGGTTGCTCAAACAAGTGAGCCAGATTGGTATGTTGCAGTTGCCAGTGAATGGTATCAAGCGCCGTGTATATGCCTTCGTCGAAATCAACGACCGCTGCGTTACAAACGCCGATCAATTCTCCATCATCGTTGAACAGTCCACCGCCGCTGCGACCATCAACGGGTCGGCCATAAATGTCATACTTGATTGCTCCATCGTAAGCCGCACGGTTCTTGATGCGCGTGTGGCGGATAGTCGGGTTCTTGCCGTGGTCACATCCGATGGAAAACGCATCGTTGCCAATGTCGACGGTGGTGCGTTTGGAGGCGATTTCTACCGCCGGAACTGGATCCCCGTTGGTGTTGAGGACCAGCAAAGCAATGTCCCGCGCGTCGGCGTCATAGAAAATCAGGTCGCCACTACCCACCGCAACACTTTTGTCAGCGAAACCGTATTCGACTGAAATATCGCCTGCACCTTTTGATTCACGAAAAACATGACCGCAAGTAACGACAAGGCTTTCGTTGCCGTGTGAGTGAATGACGGTGCCCGTTGCGTAGGAGATCCCTTCGGCGTCCTCTACTTTGATCTTTACGGTTGCTGCCAGCGCCCTTTCCTCCGATTGATTGACCGGCGTGGAAGTGCCGTTGTGCATGGTAGCCGATTGAAAGGCATCGCCTTCGCGGCGTCGATCCGCCGGAGAATCGGTTGCACCGGGAGGCTCGGATTCGCTGATGACAACTTTGGTGCCGCTTGGCGTCGGTTTGGTTGACGCTGGCACGAACCCGGACGCTGCGTACCACTGCAAAAGTTCACCGTGGCCGATGACCCCAGAATGGCGTCCCACAATTTTTTCGTCTCGCACCATGATCACCGTAGGAGTGCGATCGACACGGAAGTGTTCAGCCCAATCGGGCCGCTCGCGAATATCGACAACGGTCACGGGATATCCGGCAGCGTCCAATTTCACCAAGGCCGGTTTGACGACTTCGCACGGCGCGCAGCCTTGGCTGGTGAAGAAGTACAGATGAGTGTTGTTGCCGAGGGAATCGCCGAATGACGATTGAGCAAGACAGATCACCGCCGTTGCAGCGCATAAAACAAACAACAACAGCGGCTTAATAGAGATCTTGTGACCCAACCAATGGCCACTAAACACAGCAGAAAGAATCCGCATCCCCTTCCCTCCTTGGATTGGGCAACAGCAAGTATAAATGAGAACGATTCAGCGAAACAAAATTTCAACCTGCCAACAATAAGCTTGGCCAATCCTTGGCCGGGCATCGTAGCGAGTCGTGATATTGGGGATCAAACACTGATAAAAAAAAGTTTGAGCCTTTCCGCTTAATTCGCTAAAGGATTAGAATGGAAATGACGAAACGCCGAAACCTTAATCTTTAAACCGCATTATGCTAGCTTGCGATTCGAACGCTCTCCGCGACACCGATCAGTTTACAAACCTAAGCCGCTGGGCGCTAGCCGCGGGTTGCGGAGCGTTTACCAGGAGCATTGGGAAAACGTTGTTCGGCGAACCAGCGACTAGCTCCATGCCGCTCACTCATCGTGTCGTTTTGCTTGGAATAAGTGCCATTGGGCGAATTGCTCAGTTCAGCGGTTACCGCGTAGCAAGGCAAGTGATCTATCTGCTGGCCGCATTCGCTTTAATGGTTTTCCCCGCAACACGCGCCTCAGCCCAGGTCGACGTCGAAAAAGTTCCTGACGCTCGGCAGACCAGACCGGAAAAAATCGACAAGGTCATCGTGATCGATTTCGAAGGCGAGATCACCTATGAGCGCGAACGTTACTTCAATGCGAAGTTTAAACAGGCCCAAAAGGTTGGCTGCGACGTGTTGATCGTCGAAATCGACAGTCCCGGTGGGCTTAAAGTCGAAAGCCTGAAGATGGCGCGTTTGATTCGCGATTGCAAATGGGCGTATACCGTCGTGTTCATCAAAAATGAAGCGATCAGCGGCGGAGCCCTCATGAGTTTGGGCTGTGACGAGATTCATATCTCACCCAACGCGAAGTTTGGTGACATTGGCGAAATAGGTTTCGATGCCGAAGCGTTTGCTTGGCGATTGATTGAACCCAAAATTGAATCCTATCTCTCGCGCGATGCACGTGACTTAGCCCAGTCCAAGGGCCGGCCTGCGGATCTTGCTGAATCGATGGTTGACAAAGACGTCGTGGTTTTCATCAAAGAGGACGAAAACGGCAACAGCGTTTTCAAAACAGCACGAGTCGACGATGAGCAACAGCCCGTCGCGCCTTGGGAGATCGTTCCCGAAACCGGAGCCGAACGTTTTCTGACCCTCAGCGGTCAACGCACAAAGCAGTTAGGCGTGGCTCAATATTTTGCCGACAGCCGAGAAGAGGTTTTGGCATCGTTTGAGGGCGGAAAAAACAGCCGCGTTGTCGAATTCCAGCATACGACGACCGATTCGATTGTGCATTGGCTGAATACTCCGTTCCTGACAGGGCTGTTGCTGGTGGGAGGTTTAGTTGCACTGTACTTTGAATTAACCGCACCAGGGATCGGCGTTGGAGGGCTGATTTCAGCGCTTTGTGCGACGTTGTTCTTCTGGAGCCGCATGTCCGGTGGAACTTCAGGATGGTTGGAAGTGATTTTGTTTATTGCGGGCATGATCTTCTTGGTGATGGAAATTTTTGTCATTCCCGGAACCGGCATTGCTGGAATCGGCGGTGGATTGTTGTTGCTGGCGAGTGTTGTTTTGGCAAGCCAAGATTTTGTTGTGCCCCAAACCGTGTGGGATTGGAATCGTTTGTTAGTTTCGCTGCTGACGGTAATCTGCAGTTGTTCGATATTCTTGGTCGCCGCTTTTTTTATCACCCGCAGTCTGGGCAGCATCCCAATTTTCAATCGATTGGTACTTTCACCCGACGGGCCTGCCGCGACGGTAAACGCTGATAAAAATGACAAGAAAGAGGGCGCCGATATCGACCATCCTGAAATTTCGGTTGGTGATTGGGGAAAATCGCAAACGCAGCTACGTCCCTCGGGTCGTGCGGTGTTCAATGGCCGGTCTTTCGATGTTGTCAGTGACGGGTCCTTTGTCGAACCCGATACGCAAGTGAAAGTAATTCGAATCCAAGGCAACGTCGTCACTGTTGCGGAAGTGATCCAATAATGGAAGCTTGGCGTTTAGATCACGTAAATAATGTGGGGCATGTCGTCTCTGAAACGGCGGCGCGGATGCCTGATGGGATTGCGGTCGCCGCGGCGGCGAAAAAGGGGCCGAAGAAATCGACACCACGAACGCCCATTCGCTACGACGAAATCACATTCGGCGATTTGGAAGCGCAGACGAATCGGTTGGCCAGGGGGTTTATCGACGGTGGAGTGAAAAAGGGCGATCGAATCGCGCTGATGGTCCCACCGGGCATCGAGTTTGTTGCGATGGTTTTCGCGCTTTTTAAATGCGGCGCAGTTGTGATTCTGATTGATCCCGGCATGGGGCGTAAGAACATGCTGCACTGCCTCGCGTCAGCAGATCCCGTGGGCATGGTTGGAATTCCGTTGGCTCACGTCGTAAGGGTAATGAAACGCTGGGCTTTACCGTTGTGTAAGAAGAACTTCGTTGTGGGGAAGTTTTTCGGAGCCAAGAAAACCTCCGATTTCGATGGGCTCGATTCAGCGGCGCTGCAAGCGCTAGACGTGGGTCGCGAAGACGCTGCGGCGATCATCTTTACCACCGGCAGCACCGGCCCACCCAAAGGCGTTCTCTATCGGCACCGCATCTTTATCGAGCAGGCGCAGCAGATTCGCGACTACTTTCAGATTCAGCCTGGCACGGTAGACGTTTCCGGTTTCCCGTTGTTCGCACTGTTCAACACAGCGATGGGGACAACGACCGTCTTTCCCGAAATGGACCCCACGCGCCCCGCGGATGTGCACCCGCCAAATATTATCGACGCGGTCAACAAGTATCACGCTGATCAATCGTTTGGTTCGCCAGCGCTCTGGAATACGGTGTCAAAGTTCTGCGAAAGCGCGGAAGTTAAGCTTCCGTCGGTGAAGAGGATTTTGTCTGCTGGGGCGCCGGTGCCAGCACACGTTTTGCGGCGGATCAAAAGCGTGATCGCCGAAGATGGCGACGCTTTTACGCCCTACGGCGCAACAGAAGCGCTGCCGGTAGCCTGCAACTCCGCGACGGTAGTGTTGGAAGAGACCCGCACCCACACTGATAATGGTGGAGGAACGTGTGTGGGATCGGCGTTTGAAACCATGCGGTGGAAGGTTATCGAAATTTCGGACGATCCCATTTCTACGATCGAGGACTGTCGAGAACTCTCTCAGATGGAGACCGGTGAGTTAATCGTTCAAGGTGTTACGGTGACCGACCAGTACGTCACGTCCGATCGAGGGAACGAGCTGCACAAGATTAAGGATGGCGATTGGTTCTGGCATCGAATGGGCGACGTTGGTTACTTGGACGACTCCAATCGGTTTTGGTTTTGCGGCCGCAAGTCTCATCGAGTGCAAGCGCCGACTGGAACGATGTTCACGGTGACATGTGAAGCAATTTTCAATACGCATCCAGACGTCTATCGCAGCGCGTTGGTTGGATTGGGATCAGTCGGGCAACAGACGCCGGTGATTATTGTGGAGCTTTCGGATCCGAAGAACGTGTCAGCGAATCGGAAATTGGCAATCGTCAAAGAGTTGAAATTGCTGGCAGCCGAGCACTGGCAGACCGACAACATTAGGCACGTTTTAGTCCACCCAGCCCTCCCGGTCGACATTCGTCACAACAGCAAAATTTTCCGAGAAAAGCTACGTCCTTGGGCGGCTAAACAGTTGGATATGTTGACGTAAATCGGAACAGCGTTTTAGGGCTCAACATGCAAATTGCCGGGTCAAGTCTCGCTCCTCGCTCCTTAATTGTCCCCAAATTTGAAGTAATAAGAAATTTTACTTGATGTCTGTATTGCCGATCCCCCAATCGGCTATGATAAGTAAATATTGTTAACTTCATAACTTTCCCCGTCCCACTTACATCGAGGTTTGAAACCGTGAGAAAATTTTTAAATTTCATTTTGGATCGCAACATTCCTAGTTCAACCTTCCTGATGGCTGCTGCAATGATGGTGACTTCGGCCACCGCGTGGGGGCAAGTCATCCCAGCGAATACTACTTTCTTTGACTATGACTTTTCTGCCAATGATCAAATGACTGCCCAGTTCGGCACTCGTAACGCTGATGCCATGGGAATCGTCGGAGGCGATGCTGCCGGACAGCCCAACGACAACGGTGGAGTGTTCGTAGGTGGTTTTGATAACCGTGGCCCCTTCGTCGACGGTCCGTTGGCTGCTCAAGTTGGTTTTAACGATACCGTACTTCATCAGAATTTGACCGTCGACACCGCGGGTGGGTTTGCGATGGAGACTCCAACGTCTCCCACAAACTATCCCACCGGTAACATATTCCTTGGCCAGCCTTTGGTTTCGGTCGGCGATACCGTCCGTTTGATTTCTGAACTTTCATTCACAAAGAACTTAATTGATGACGGCACAGGTGCACTTGTTGAAACCAACAGCCAGTTTGACAACTTCTTCTTTGGTTTTCGCGGCGGTATTGGAACGAACGAGTTTGCTCCAAACGATGGAGTCGCTCAAACATTCCGTTACAATCTCGGCATGGACAATGCTGATGATAGCGACAGTAACATT
>CALDEW010000028.1 GCA_937942355.1 uncultured Pirellulaceae bacterium
GACACAAAGATGCAGGAGCACTCATTGGCTCCCACGGTTTATCGTTTCAGTACACCGATATCGGTGAAGAAGAGATGAGCGAAATTCTTCAAGCGGTGGCGAAAAATCCTAAAAGTAAGAAAATCGAAAAACTTAATGGAAGACCCGTCCTAACTGGCTGTAAAACGATTATTGACGTCCCTAGAGGTGGTCACGAGAATTTGGAATTAGAGCTCAGCGAAATGCTTAACAAGTAGAAAGCAGTACTGTTCTTCCAAAGTGTTGAACCTCTGACTAATCCTAAAACCAAAAATGCCCGCGTTTGAGACATTTCCAGACGCGGGCATTGGTTTGCAATTTTCCAGCACCGATTGGTGGCCAACCCCTGACGAGATCGCCCCAAATCGCTAAATCTTCATTGCTTCAACTTCAGCAACAAACCGCTGGTCGTCGTCCGCGATGAAAGCGCTGACGACGTTGAACACGGCGTCACTGAAGCCACCAATGTTCATGATATCGGCGCGTTCTACCGCTTGCGACGTCCGATACGGCTGGATATCGATGCAGACCAGTTTGGGATCAGCGTCGCGGCCGACCAACTTACGCTGGTTTCGGACGAAGCTGTTCCAAGCTGTCATTACACCGGTTGAGCCATACCGCCCGGTTCCGATCCAGCTCTCATTATCGCTGACCAGAATCGCGCCGGCGAACTTCCGGTTTGAGAAACGACAGTTGGCCGCTTCCAAGGGAAGCGCACAGTTCGTTCCACCACCACCGTACTTCGCCAATCGCTCCGCGATGCTCAGAATGGAATCACTTGGATCCATCTTTGCATCGTAAGCATCGGTGTCGAACGGAATGACCACGCTGTCAGGGTTATTCCGCAAGATCGCCGCTGCAAACAATGCCGCAACATCGACACAACGCATCTTGCTGGTCGCACCCCGACCACGATTGCCTGTTACCGCGCATCCCATCGAACCCGATGTATCAAGTCCGATGACGACCGGACCTGGTAGTCGCGGCACGTTTCCACACGCGATCTCAGCAGCCGCCTGTAGCGCCGATTTAATCTTGTGTGGAATCTCGTCCGCCACATTCAAGTAAGCCGCCAAGTACTGATACGGAAACTGGCGTACACGTCGAATTTCCGACTCGTTGGCAATACGTCCCGCAACATAGTCCACCATCGCCGACGATTTAAACACGTCATGCCGAAGCAAAGTGTTCAAGTTCATTCGTAAGGCTTGCGGTCCCATCTTGCGGGCGAGCGCCGTCCAGACCTTTGGTCCACGAGCACTATCAGCCATCAAGTCCCAACGTACGCCGTCGATGTCTCCGGCGATCAGCGCCTGACCGTCTTCGGTTTCCGAAGCACGGTAAGCGATCAACGCCTGGACCTCCATCGGCAAGTCACTCTCCGTTGCCGGAGCCCACTTGGCGATTTCCTTGTCCGTCAACCAACCGAACATAGCTCGGCGTTGGTCATCCTTAGGTGTCGGACGCGCCATCCGCAGGACATCCCGCAGACTTGGATCGTTACCGACCGACGCGGACAACAGCCGCGCCGTCGACGCTTCGTTCAGCCAACGTCGAAACGCGCGCTGAACCGAACTGGATAGACCTACCCGCGACTTCCCATGGGAATCTGTGAACTGACCGGACCGGATCATCTGGAACATCGTTCGCAGTACCCGACCGTTATCAACAACGCGATCAAAAATGCGATGCATCAATTCTGTGTCACGCAATGACAACGCCACCAGTAAGGCAGCCGGCATGTCTTTCATGTGCGCTTTCTGCCGAGCGTACAAAGCCAGCCGCGCCAAGAATTCGTTGTCGTCGACTTGGTCGATCAGCTTCAGCATCTCAAGCAACTGCGTTTCTGCTTTGGAGTAGAACGCATTGCCGAACGTACCGGTTGCTGCGATCTGTGCAAGGGCGTGCTTGGGCGCCAGCTTATAAGCTCGGCCACCGGCTTCGTTGGTTGCGTTTGCGCGAGGCAAGCGGCTTTTTACGCTTGAAAATAGAGTCTTATTAGCCATTGTTCCCTCCAAAGGTTTAGGGGCAAGATCCCACCGGAACTATTGCCGGCAGTCGGTTGAATTACGTAATTCAACCGACGAAAGTGAATGCAGATCGGCAGCGTGCTGCCTTCATTGAGCGGCACGCCGTTTAACCGTCATCCGTAAGAAACCGTCATCCGTAAGAAACCGTCATTCGTAAGAAACCATCAGCGAAATTTTGACCCGGACAAGCTGTGGATGATGTAGTCCGCGTCGGCAGTTGATGGAATGTGTTGCGACCAGCCAACGAAGGTTTGATTCAGATGTTTCACACATTTCAAGATGTACTCTGAATCTGCAGTTGATCAGTCGAAAACGCCGGTGGGAGTCGAACCCACTAATGGCTGCTTTGCAGGCAGCTGCCTTACCGTCTGGCCCCAGCGCTATCGTCATTCTCATAGTAGCCTTTCGGTCTCCGAAAGTGCGCCCGCGCGCCTATTGCGCGTGATCGCGCTCGAGTGCTCTTTCGGAGACCGAAAGGCTACAAAGCAGCAACGCAGTGATTCGAACACTGTCCATCGGCGTTGGAAGCCGAGTCCGCTCCCAGGCGAACGTTGCTAAAATTTCATTTCGGTAAACAGACTTGATTGCCGCACAAAGGTTCGTTGCTAATCAAAAAAAACACGCGACGAAGTTGTGGTCAGAAGTTTTTTAACTGAGCTACAGCCAACTTGCGTTTGCTGGCGGGGCTTGAACCCGCGACCTCGCCGTGATGCAGCGCGCTCTAACCATGTATTCCAAACCGGCAGTCGTGCGTTTGTTCAAAAACCAATTGACGAAAATGTGACCAGAGACCCACCCAGAACTTCTTAGTATCCGGTGGGCGGGGATCGAACCCGCTAAACCATAAAAGGTCGTTGCCGATGTACTCTGGCGCGGCAGTCAATTGATGTTCGCATAGTAGCCTTTCGGTCTCCGAAAGTGCGCCCGCGCGCTATTGCGCGTGATCGCGCTCGAGTGCTCTTTCGGAGACCGAAAGGCTACTATCAACAGCGGAAGGCTAGGGACTCGAACCCCAAAGCGCTTTAACGCGCCAACCGCTTTCAAAACGGTCTCCTCATCCGGCCGGATGCCTTCCAAAATAAATGCGTCTGGTGAGAATCGAACTCACGTTTCCTACTTGGCAAGCAGGTGGGTTGCCACTACACCACAGACGCGTATGTTTTAAAAAATTGTCAAAGATCAAAAGCGCCGAAGCGATATCGCCGCAAAACGCAGCAACATCACCAAAAAAAGCACCGAGCCGGAGTCGAACCCGCATCACCTCGTTACAACGGAGGGATCTTGCCGTTAGACCGACGAACTGACGTTCGATTTCTAATTTCAAATTTCAAATTTCGAAATTAAACATCAGAAATCCGAAATTTGAAATTCCTCAGTGGTAGCCCTGAGGATCGAACTCAGCGCGACCCGCATATCAGGCGGATTTGGGCACCAGCCCGCGACTACCGGCGATCGGCTATCGCCGAACGATTTCGAATTTGCAATTTCTGATTTCGAAAATTCAAAATTCAATTTCACATTCATCTAAGTCGGGTACTTCGGAGTCGAACCGAAAACCTCAGGCTCCCAAAGCCCACGTGCTTCCTTCTGCACCTCTACCCGTTGGTTTCTCTAACCGTTTGTTCCTTTAATCGTTGGTTTCAAGTGGACGAGCTGGGAGTCGAACCCAGTAGCCTTGATTGCAAGTCAAAGCGCCGCCCCGGCGGCAAGCCCGAAAATGTCAAAGTAGCTCGTGTGGGATTCGAACCCGACCTATCTGGCTTGAAAAACCAGCGACCTCACCAGAAGTCCAACGAGCCATGTTGTGTTTGTTTAGCCGGCTTTCGCTCCGCCAATGGCGACTGAATCAAAACACGAAAAAACCCGGTGTCACTTAAGGCAACACCGGGACTTGCAATCCGAACTTGGAGCCACCCTTGTCACCTCTGATCACGACATAGCGCGATCCTTCGCTCACCTTTCTCTCCAGCCGGTGGCCAAATCAAAAGACTGAACGTCTCGCTACACTCGCAATTCTGATCAACCGCAATTCCAAACTGGAATTCGGGTCGATTGCAAATAGGCTGTCGTGAAAACATGAGTTCGCTTCCGATGTCTCGTTACTGTTTATGGGCTTTAAAAGGTGGCTAATCGTGGCAAGGTGAATTTGCCCGCAACCGTTTGTCTGGATAGATAGACGATGTACTACCAAGATGGTTCACCAATCTTTCAACTATTTTTAAACCATCAACCCGCGTCCTAATAACCGGCTTATTCGTACTTAGGCCCAGTACATACTGTGTTTGCACGAAGGAACGCTTCGTGTCGCGTTCGTGTTACTTTCCGAAAAATCGTTGGTCTTTGCCACAGATTGAAAATTCCTCCCAGCCATTTTTGATTTAGTGCTGCGGCCTCTGTTCAGTGGCGAAAAAATGACTTACCTTGTTCAGTTCTGAATACTACTACCTAAATTTTTCAAACCAGATCACAAGGATTTTTACAATGAAAAAATTGACTCAAATTAGCGTAATGCTGCTGGCATCGATGGTCATCTTCACCGGATGCGATGCCGCGAAAGATGTCGCAAACAAAGCCGCCGATTCAGCAGGTGACATGGCAAGCGGTGTGGCTGACATGGCAAACATCGACTTCGGTGGCTTCGATGTAGCGGGACTCAAAGAAAAAATCACCGGCGTCACTGAAGGATTCTCAGACGTCACCGCTGAAAACGTAGATGGCTTGACGTCGAAGATCTCTGATCTAGGCGGCTCTGTTGAAAAGATGGGCGAAGCTGATTTGGGTGCTCGTGCGAAGACAGCTGTCAGTGGCATTCTTTCGAAACTCAAAGACGCGATCAATTCCGCCATGGAAGGGATCTCCGACGAGGGTGTTCTTGGCAAACTCAAACCAGCCGTCGAAGCATTGATGGAAAAAGTCAACGCTTTCACCGGTTAGCATTTTGCTGCCCCAACGGGCCTGGCAAATGTATTCGAGCAAACCAATAGGGACGTCAGATGACGTTCCTATTTTTGTTTAATCGCTGCAGCATACTCCAACTCATTTGAACTGCACCTAATCACAACGCCAGGATCTATCTGCCACAGGCCCTGCTGCGGACGATTGGTCTTCGTACCTGACTGTGTTTACAGATAAGGTAGTTCTGAGGTATGGTTCAGCAATCGGCAATTCAGCAACGGGCTTTCGCGCTTTACCAAAACAGTTTTCAAACCATATTTGGAGGAAAGGCTGCCGTCGTTGGGAACGAACGCGACTGAGTCAGATTCAAATCTCCCCATCATGGATTGCTGAGAGTTTGCTCGACGCGCTCAAACGCAACTTACTGTCGGCGGACGATCGCCAACACATCTTGGCCATTGGCCAGACCCGAATCTAGCATGACTTGACTGCCGCCGGCGACCGTTGAAGTGGCCTTTGCTTTCCCCGCAACATCTTCGCCGGTCGCGGGATCAAACCAGCTTACACCGAATTGACCTTTAACTCCGCTGAGGTCAAGCTTCGTAGATCCCGCTTGAGGCAAATAGACCAAATAGATTTCACCGGCTTTGGCGAAACAGTATTTGTTGTTGGCAAATTTTTCGTTGCCAACTAATTCATCCGCGGGCGACATGTCTTGAAGCGGAATGTTATTGTTGGAGAAGAATTCCAAACAAATGCGGCAATAGTCCCAACTCTGATCGCGTGACCGCCAGTCCTGGCAGACTAAATCGTTTTCAGCGAACTTGTAACCGAAATAGTACTCGACGCCCGCACCACCGCCCATGATCGTTCCCCACAGTGTTTGCCTGCGCACCGCATGCTGATCATAAGCAAACTCTCCATCCTTGTCGGTGCCATCGAATCCGCGGTAGCCGAGATCCGGGCACTGGCCGTGGGCGGCGGAGCCAGATTCATCAAACGCAACCACCCACGGCTTTCCCGCGGCCTGCGATGCGCGAACCCATTTCACTGTCTGCCAGTGAGTGTCTTTAATATTACTGTTTTGTAGCGACACGCCCGTCAGTTGGGATTTGTCGCCGATCAACCCGTTGTAAATCTCGTCCTGTTGGTCGGGATAGGTGTGAATCACAATGTTGTGATCGTAGGGATCGGTTTGGCTGATGTAGTTGGCCATCTCAATCTGTTGCTGCCGAGTCTGCGTGTTCTCTTCACCCAGGTTCCAGTTGAGCGCCAGTTGATGCCCAAACCGGGCGACCAGTTCCCGAATGTACAGTTTCCGCTGTACTCCAAGGTTGCCTCCATCCAACGACGTCGGTATCCATTTGTCTACTCTTTTGTGTCCGCGCCTATGGTCATCATTTTCCGTTTCTTGCATTTTGAAATGTAAGTACATCCCTTTGGCGGTGCCGTGATCTAACACGATCCCCCATTGGTCAAGCTTGCTGCAGTCGTAGTGAAGTTTGTCGTCGCGCTGAACAAACGGCCAAACATTATCGCCATCGCCCCCGGCGTTGTACGTTAGAAAGGAAAATGCATTGCAGCCTTTGCCCGACAAGTAATTGATTGCTCCGATCAGCCCCTTGCCTTTGGTGCCTTTCCAAACGGGATCGCCTGTCTTCCAATCATCGAGATGCGCCGCGAACGTTTTCAGCGGCACACCCTTCTTACGAGCGACAGTCGCGTCAAAATCAGCGTAGCCCAACAACGTCTCAGGCGCGTCGGCCCCCGCTTTGAGGAAGTATTTGCCAGAACCGATGTGCTGCAGATAGCGTTTTCCCACGTACTTCAATCGGCCTTGGCTGCGGAAGTCGTCTTCCGGTTTATCGGATGCTTCGATAGAAAACTGACCGGCGGTCTCAAACAGCGCTGTCACTGCCGCCTCAGAATCGATCGCCGCCTGATCGCCTTTGACAATCGAAACGTTGTAGTTCCAAAGGCCCGTACGATCGGGCGCAAAATTCGTCCTCCATTGCGTGCCCGACTGAGCCGACGATTCGCTGGCGTTGCCGTCAGCGGCGAAATAGCCCGGCACGACGTAGGTCGTTCCATCGGCGTGAGTGAATTTGGTCTCCATCCGAATGTCAAGAAACGGATTGGGTTGGTTGTCATGTTCGTGAGCAAAAGGACCAGTCATCGTCAGGCTGACCTTGTGCCACTGCTTCAAATCGCCACTGACGGCGACCTTGCCATCACCATCAGGTTGACGAGGCTGAGCCAACGGCTGCTGACTGACGGGGGTGGTCGGACTGGTCGAACGATCGCGCCGGTCGGCCTTCTCGTCAGATGCCGCTTTTGCTGTCTTACCTTGGGTCGCTTGTGCTTTGTGATTTTCT
>CALDEW010000029.1 GCA_937942355.1 uncultured Pirellulaceae bacterium
GATCAGTGCCAAAGACGACGATTCGTTCGTGGGGCCAGGGGTTGAGGAAGGTGCAATAGATTTGGTTCTTGAATCAAACTACACTCGTCTTTCTCAATATCACTTTCGCTCCGAGAGTTTTCGCAAGTTCGTAGCAGACACAGGCCTGGCACTGTATTTTCATCAGGGGCAAATTAGATTGTCCAGCTTCAGGGGGCCTGTTTGCTTCCGAGAGTCTGGTTCCGGGAGCGACTTTGATGAGATTGAGTCGATGGGGGATTTCGACATTAACCAGCAGAATTGCCCGCTTCTGGCTGAAGGAGAGTTCGTGCTGATCCGTGGTTCTGGCGATTCGCCTCAATTATCTTTGTCTCCCTATTGCGTCAAAATTCGATATGAAGAGTACTCTTTTGAGCCAACCGATGTCGATGCCGAAGAAGAATAGTCGCCCTGCCCCTCCTTTACCCTTGGATTCAGCCTTTAGTGCATCGTTGAATGTCGCCGCAGGATTCGTGGCCTCATCCGCTACCCTAGAATTAAGACGTACCGCTGCGCTAGTGCAATTCTAAAAAGGCGACGCCACCTAGGATCGCGCCCATGCGGGTTGTGGTGCTTCATAGGTGATTCGTTCGCCGGTTTCGGGGTGGTTGAGTTCTATCTTCCAAGCGTGCAAACACATCG
Organism: uncultured Pirellulaceae bacterium; assembly: GCA_937942355.1. Classification (GTDB taxonomy): domain Bacteria; phylum Planctomycetota; class Planctomycetia; order Pirellulales; family Pirellulaceae; genus Mariniblastus. The sequence continues at coordinate 661 of CALDEW010000029.1, forward strand.
GCGGATCGTCAATGGTCAGCGTTTGCTTCGTCGATTCAACAGGTGCGCTTGAACCATTGTCGGCACCGTACGCAGGATCACCCAAGATGGGAAAGCCTAAATGCGACAGGTGAATGCGGATCTGGTTGGTCCGGCCCGTCTTGGGGCGGCAAACTAACAACGACGTACCATCGTCGGATCGCTCAAGAACTTCGAAAGACGTGAAAGCCAATAAGCCGTCGGCGCTGATGGCACGAATACCCACCGTTGAGGTCTCGGTTGAAATCGGTTGGTCACACGCAAAACTGTCGTCGGGACAATGACCGGATACTCTGGCCAGATAAGTCTTGCCGACGGTCGCGTTTTTGAATTGGGGGAAAAGAACACGCGAATGGCGCTTCTTCGTTGCGTAAACCACAACGCCGGTCGTGTTGGCATCGAGACGATGGATCTGCCGGAGTTGATAGTCGTTGTAGACCAGGCTCAAAAAATAGCCCAGCGTGTTGCGATTGAATCTGCCGCATGGATGCATCGGCAGGGGAGCCGGTTTGTCGACGACGACGATCGCTTCGTCTTCGTGGATGATCTTAACATTGGCGTTGACCGGCGGTTCGGTTGCTTGCGGCGTCAAATGTTCTATCCGCCAGCCTGCTCTGATAATCGTGTCCGCTGTTATCGGTAGGTCTTTATAGGTAATCCGACGGTCGTCTAACCGCTCTTGCCAAAACGCTTCGTCCAACGTGGCGTGCATCCCGACCAGGAAATCAATCACCCGTTTTTGGTCAAAACGAAGCGGCACGTTCATGGGCCGCACATTATCGTAGGCAATCGAACCCGGCAAAGGATCCACCGCCAAACGCAATGCCTCGGTCCGAGTTTTGGCCGCCGCCGCACATTTTTGCTCCGGCGTTTGAAAGCAGTGCGGGCAGCTATGTGGAGGCTGATAACGATCGGACTGCTGATCCGCTAAGGTCAGCACCGTCTGACACGCGTAGCACTGCTGGGCATCGGTTTCGGACAAAGTCGGATCAACGGCGACACGTTTGTCGAAAACGAAACAATCGCCATCGTAGTGATCGCCGCCCACCTCTTCGAAGTAGCGCAGGATTCCGCCGTCCAACTGGTAGACTTGATCGAAACCATTTTCTTGCATCAGCGGGCCCGCCTTCTCGCAGCGAATCCCACCGGTGCAAAACATCACCACCGGTTTTTGTTTGGCGTCCTCAGGCAAGGCCTTGATCGCCTCAGGAAATTGGCGAAAGTGATCGACGCCGATTGGCGTTGCCGTTTCAAAGGTGCCAACTTCGACTTCGTAGTCGTTGCGGACATCCAGCAGCGTGATGTCTTTTCCCTCATCCAGCCACTTTTTCAACTGAGCGCTGGTGAGTTTCGGGCTGGTGCGTACCGCCGGAACGATCGACTCAACGCCCATCGAGATGATCTCTTTTTTTATTCGCACCAGCATCCGGCTGAAGGGCTGGTGGTCGCTGAGGCTTTCCTTAATGGGAAGGTTATCAAAGTCCGGATATTTGGTCAGATGTTCGAAATAGGCGTCGATGGATTCGCGAGTCCCAGCGACGAACATGTTGATGCCCTCGGTGGAAACCAGAATCGTCCCTTTGAGACCAAGCTCTCGGCAAAGCGGCAACAAGTCGGCTTTCACTGCCGCAGGTTCCTCGATCGGAACGAACTTGTAGGCAGAAATGTTAACGAAGTTTTCTTGCATGATCGGCGGTGATTGTGTTTCCATCGGTCGATAGGATTAAAATAGGAAGGTTTCCAAGCAGGCGCTGAGCATCATTTCGGCACGTTGTTTGGCGGAAATGTGGAAACTGTAATGCTTATGGGTTACTATTAACCGTGAATTATAGAATAAAATTCTAATATGGGGACGTGACTTGACGAATACGGAGCTGTCAGCCTCAAACATTCGCTTCCACCGCATAAAAAACGTCCGATGGCAAAGAAACAGAATCCCTATCAATTGTGGCTGGGGTTGGATCCTAAACTCACTAACCCTAACTTGTTCCAGCTTCTGGGCGTCGATCCGCGATCCCAAGACGAAGCGGCGATCAAGCAAAAAGCGGTTACGTCGGCAAAAGCTCTGCTGCAGAAGCTAAAAGCTGTCGAAGCGAAAAACGACACTGAGAAAGCGTTCAAGCAGAAGCTACATGCAAAGATCGTATTGGCCCATGAGACTATAATCGCGCCTGATAAGCGGGAAAAATATCTTAGCGCGTTAGTCGCTAATGCCGCCGCTCAGAAGAAGGCGACCGTGAAGCCCCGTGCGGCAACACCGACTTCTCCCCAAGTTCCAGTGTCTACGCCCCCAGTTTCCCCGCCGCCAGTTTCCCCGCCGCCAACGAATCCCAGTACTGGTAACCAATCGTCTAACCCGCCGTTGGAAATTCCTTCTGCAATTCCAATGGCCATGCCGGTCTCTTCCCCGCCTAGGGCAGCAAACAATAACGTCGATGCGTTTTCGTTGGTTGATCCTCCGGTAGAACAGTCCGGCTCAGATTTTGACAACTTCGATGCTCGACCGCAAATCAAAGTCTATTCCAAGAAACGAAAAACCAGCCGTAGCTGGGTGGTTCCAATCGTCGTGTTAACCCTGTTGGTGGGCGGCGTCGGTGGGCTCGTTTCGATCATGACCAAATACAGCAACATCTTCGAACTGGTTCCCGGTCTCAAAGAGCAAGTGAATGTTACGCAGGATGGTTCCAAGGTTCCGAAAGCTTCTTCGCCAACTGTCGGCGAAGGGTCAGAAACCAAGCCGCTGACGGTGCCTAAGACTCCCATCCATGCGATCGAATACAAAGGTGACGAAGAACCGGATATGGTGATTCCAGACGGTGGTATGCGGCCGATGGGCGAATCTGAAAGTGACGGCAGTATGACCAAGGGCAGCATGACCAAAGGCGGCATGACCAGCAATGGCAGCTTGTCGAAACGCGAATTAAGGAAGGAGATGAAAAATGAGTTTGGGGAAGCACGAAGAGAATCACGAAACGGCGCTCAAGAAGACCCTAAGAAAGCGGACGTTGAAGACGCCTTGCCAGAGAAAACGCAAGAGATGGGCGGGCAAAGGTTAGGTAATGCAAAGGTGAACTCTATCCGATTGGGGCTGCACCGTAGTCGTGATGCCTTGTTCCGCCAGGATCGTAAATTGGCAAGGCATTTCAACCGCGACGTAAAAGAACTACTTAAGCGTTACAAAATTGCTAATGCCAAATCAGTAGCGCCGCAGCAACAAGGTTTAATTCGTGCGGTAAAAACGAACGATCAGATCATCGGTTGGGTGGATGATTTCTGGGAACAAGTAAAATCTTCTTCAGTTGAGACGGCAGGTGGAGATGCGATCACCCTGGGTGATAAAACGGTGGGGCTGGTCGAAGCGACCGAAGAGGATATCGTGCTTCGAGTCGCCGGTCAAAATGAACGCATTCGCTATTCCAATTTAACCCCGATGTTGGCGATTACTTTGGGTGAAAGAGGAATAAAAGAAAACGCCCCCCGTTGGAATCTTGCCCGAGCAGCGTATTTGGGTGTGATGGCCGAGCAATACGACCATTTGAAAGAGCAGCTGTATCGTATTTTAGACCAAGTGAAAATGGATGGCTTTGATATTGGGAGCGAAGCGATTTCTGATTTCACGGAACCAGATTGGTTGGAGCTTGGGTTGCCCGAGAAAAAGCTTGCACCGTTGACCGACGACCAATTCAACGAACTCATCGCAGTGAGTCGCAAGCGACTTGGTTACGAGGATCCATCTAGTGTTCCTACCGAACGGGTCGATGAACTTATTTATAAATTGACCCTAAACCTGAGAGAGGATCCTGCAACACGTGTATCCCGTCTCTGGGAGGCTGTTGCGATGATTAAAAAGGGGCACCGAGTCTGGGATCTGATGTTTGTGAACCGCGAATTGAACAATTGCTGTACCGAAGTTGACTTCAACAAGTCGTTCGTGGATCCGATTCTACATATCGCCAAAAAAGCAAAAGATCCCGTTTTCCGAGATCAAATCGCGCGTCAAACGATCAACTTTGTCAAACAATTTCAGGGGAATCCAAACTTCACCCCGGCAATGCGTAAGAAATTGGTCCGAAGCGTCGAAAAAATCGCGATTGAACTCAAAAGTAACCAATTGGCGGCAATGGCCGAACAGCTTTCACCCAAATCAAAGTGAGTGCGTGCTGGCGTTTTCAAGTTTTTAAAGTCCTGATAAAATTTCGGCTGATTGAATGTACTTGGATTTCGAATCCAGGTTCCTCACACCCTCCGGAATTGCTCTATGAAGACTTTCAAAATTCTTATCCGTTCTGCAATCGCTATCACAATGCTGTTGCTGCTGGTCTCATTTTTAACCGGGCCGGTCGAGGCACTGACGCCAGCCAACCCGTTTGAAGCGCCTGCTGCGGAAGCGCCTGCCGAATCAGACAGCATCCATAAAGCGACGGATCTAATCACAACTCATGACAGCGCAGGCGAACTTCAATCGCATTCCTTGGTCGGTAATTTGGTAACACTGGGGCTGCTGGTGCTGCTGCAAGCGGTTCTTGGATTTGATAACCTGCTGTATATTTCGTTGGAGTCTAAGCACGCGCCTCCTGAGAAACGCGCTTCTGTCAGGGCCTGGGGTATCGGCATAGCGATCTTTTTGAGAATCGCCTTGCTTTGTATTCTGGTTTATCTGCGCGAATTGTTTGAAACGACATCGGTTTGGGCGTTTGACTACGATCTGGTCAAAGCGAATTTTAATCTTCACAGTGTCATTGTATTGGTCGGTGGTACTTTCATTATCTACACGGCGATGAAAGAAATTTGGCACATGACACGACTTGAGCATGACAGCCACGGCGGCGGAGAAGAGAAGAAGAAATCGGTCGGGATGATTGTCTTTTGGATCGTCTTAATGAACGTCGTTTTCTCGTTCGATTCCATCCTCAGTGCGATGGCGCTGACGAACGTTTTCTGGGTGATGGCCGCGGCGATCGTCATCAGCGGTGTTGCGATGGTTTATTTGGCCGATCAAGTGGCGAATTTTCTGGAGAAGAATCGAATGTACGAGGTGCTGGGACTCTTCATCCTCTTCATCGTTGGCATCATGCTGATATCCGAAGGCGGACATCTGGCTCACCTAGACCTGTTCGGCAACCCAGTGATGCCAATGACCAAAACCACGTTCTACTTCGTGCTGGGCGTGTTGGTGCTGACTGATATCGTCCAAGGACGTTATCAAAAGAAGTTGCTGGCCGATAAGAAGCATGCGTAGGGATTTTGAGTGCAACGCGTTTTGTTTCGAGATCTCTTGAAAAATTGACGGCGCGAAGCGTTTAAAAATATAAGCCCGAAGCGCGAGCGAGTGAATCGGGAAGTTCGCGAATATTCACTCGCTGGCGCCTTTTGAAGTTGCGACATGTTAATCACGAAGTGATGGCATGTATTAGCCCCGGACGCAAGTCCGGGGGCGATTAATCATTCGCTCCGTTAGTCCTGAAAGGACGACAGGAATCTAAAGACCAAAAGCATGCCGTGCTTCCAGCACTTACGGTGATTTCTCTGGGCCCCATCCATGGACTTGCGTCCATGGCTATTACATACTGTGCTTTCAGCACTAAGATCGCGAAACTTCAAAACTGGAGCTTCGGGCTTGTAGCAATGATGGCTAAAAGTAGTTAAGCCCCTTCTCCTACAGGCTGGTCCCGGTTCTCGGGTTGCTGTAACTGAAGTCGATGACTTTCCACTGATCACCGACCTTTTCCAGTTTCAGCTCTACCTCAATGTGAAACGGACCTGAATATCCTTGGTGCGTTCCTGATCCAACAATTACGAAGTTGATCGAAGCGGTTTGAGGATCGGCGTCAGGCTGATTCTCAAAACCTTTCACGCCCACGATACGCAGATCTTCGAACGTCGTTCTTCCCAATTCGTGGGTTAAACGGTCGATGGACTGTTGATGGTCCGGATGGACCAACGCGATTATTTTAGGATCATCATTAGCATTGGCGGCGTCGGCGCCGGAATAAATCATTTCCAACGCAAGTTCTCGATCGGTTACGATCGACGATTCAATTACTCCGATCGCGACGACCAACGTGGCCACGAACAGGGCTGCCATGTACATTATTTTTTCACCCGAATGAATCGCCAGCCCTAGCAAGCAGATTGCCAAAAAACCACCGCCGATGATGGGCTGTAACGCGTCTTCGGTGAACCATTCGATCATTGTGTGAATCCCGCAGAGCCAAAGAGATAGAGTTGTAGTTAGATACCCGTTATCTTGGCTTCGAGTTTCAACCTTTTCCACGGCGTAGACAAGAAAATCAATCCAAGTCGGTTGAACGAAATGGAGCGACGACCTTATTCGTCTTGCGTGACCGTGGCTTGGAAAAGATTATCTTCGGTGCATCCGGTGAACGATGAGGCAATCCTGTAGCCGTTGCAGCCGCATCAGCCACTTGATTCGTAGCCGCGCGACTGGCGGAGGAACCTGGCAGCTCAATTTCCCCAAGATATTTTGCCTTTACTTCGTCGTGTTGTACGATTTCCGACGCCGATCCACTGCAGAGAATGCGCCCTTCGCTGACCACGTAAGTTCGATCAGTGACCTGTAAAATTTCCCGCGCCGCGTGGTCGGTGATCAATACCGCGATTCCCTGTTGGCTCAACTCCTTGATCACGACTTGGATGCTTTGGACGGTGACCGGGTCGATACCGGCAAACGGTTCGTCAAGCATGATGATTTGCGGATTCGAGACCAAGCAACGTGCGATCTCCAGCCGTCGTCTTTCGCCGCCGGAAAGGTCTCCGGCTTTAGATTTTCGGATGTGCGTGATTTTGAATTGTTCCAACAACTCTTGGCAGCGCGCTTTTTGTTCCCGTCGTGAAAAGCCCAACAGCTGCATCATCCCTTTTAAGTTTTGTTCGCAATTAAGTTTTGCGAAGACGCTGGACTTTTGAGGCAGATATCCCATGCCTCCTTCGCGCGATCGCAAGTACATGGGCCACTGAGTGACGTCTTTGCCTTGCAGGAATACCTTACCGCGGTTGGGCTTGACCATGCCGCACATCATCTTGAACGACGTCGTTTTTCCCGCGCCGTTGGGCCCCAGCAGACCGACGATTTCGCCGGGGTTCACTTCCAGTGATACTCCATCAACGACGCGCCGCCTGCCGTAAATTTTGACTAATCCGTCAGCTCTTAAAATTGTCATTTGATAAAAGTCATCCGGCCGAAGTTCGGCATATAAGGAATCGGTTTGCTCAAAGTATGTGGCCAAAAGACAACGATCGCGCGACCAATTAACAGATCGCGCTCAAAGTATCGAGGCCCCGGCCACACGCGCCCGTCAAGGCTCTGCGCGCTGTTATCGCCCATCGGAAGAAACTGATCCTTGGCGGGATCGTCAGAATCCAACAGCGGAAACATGGGTTCCGTTTGGCCCTTTTTGGAACTAAACAATCTTTGAGATTCCTGAGAACTCCACCGAAGCGGGTTACGCATCGTCTCGATGATCGTGACGGGATCGATACCCGTTTCATTGTTCATGAAATTCGAATCAACGGTGGAGATGTAATACAGATCTCGAAACACCTTAATTCGACTGACCACGACGTCCAAGTTCTGACAGCCAATACCTAAAGGTTCGGCGTCAGCAGGATCTTCTTCTGAGTAATGTGGTACCGGAATATCGGTACGTGTATACGTGCAACCGTCGAAGTCGATCAGACTTCCATCGACCCACAGATGGATTTTATCATCCGCGTTGATGATGCGAATCTGGTAGCTTCCCGGTCCTGTGATCGGTGTTTGTGCAACAGGTTTTTCGACCGGATTCCCATCAGCGTCGTTGAAGGTGATGACGGAATCAGAAATAGGCGTCTCCGGTGGCCGCGTCGAAAGTTCAAGCTTGCCCGATTTCGTATCGAGCGCCATCTGGAAATGTGCTCCGCCTTCGACAATGTCAAAGAATAGATTGCCGCTGCCGGATTTAATTTCTAATTCAGTTTCAAATCCAATGTCGCCCACCCAATGTAGGCCCTTGTTGAAAGCCACGATGGAGCCGGGCCGCTTCGGTGAAACACCTTCAACTTTTAGTGTGCCAGCGGCCGCTTGGTTGGGACCCCTAATCGTGAAGTCGTTGTAGGTGACGTAGTCGTTGATCAATCGACCAAAGTTGGGAGTTGATTTAAAAACTTCACCATTCTTTGATTTCTCCAGAATGTTCGCCCAATCTTTGTCTTCGGGCCCGTTGTTGCGGAATCTTAGCCAGCTGATCTCAGGACGTTGGCTGGCGGTGAAAGTAAGTCCATCCTTGTAGGTGGACGTCCAGTTAGTTCCGCCAGATCGTTGTTGCCATTGCAAAGGCCAGTCCGTCACTTCCAGATCGTGAGCGCGATGTTTGGTGTCGGCGATGAGTTCGAGTGTATGAAGAAGTTTTTTTGAGGGCTTGCGGGCAATCGTTTTATCAAAGCTGCCGTTTTCACGTTTTTCCATAGTGTAAACGTCGCCGTTTTCAATCAGAATGTTTTCGCCCGGCAAACCGATCAATCGTTTGATGTAGTTCTCTTTGGCGATGTTGGGGTTCTTGAACACGACAACGTCAAAGCGCTCGGGTTCTTGGAAATCGTAGATGAACTTATTGACCAGAATCCGGTCGCCATTGTTGGTCACATGCGAGGCGTCGCGTTTGCTCATCCCCGTCGTGAAGCGGCAGATGGGACATGTCGTCCCCGCCACCGGAAGGCCTTCAGCAACGCCGACTCGGTACTGATGGTTGCACTCAGCGCAGGCGAGATCTTTATGTTCCCCTTGTAGTGACGGCGCCATCGAACCGGTTGGGATAATGAAAGCTTCGGCTTCGAAGGCGCGGAACACCAACGCCAACAGGATAGCAATGACGAACGATTCAACCGTTTCGCGCACGCTGTAGTCTTTGAAGAAACCGAACACACCGCCTGCGGGTTCATCCGAGTGAACTGTGTCCCAAGACTTCTTGGGTGCGGGGCGCTCTTCGCCGGGAAATGAACGTCGTTTACGTTTGGCCATGTCGAAATTGTTTAAGTGAGCTGGAGATCTGAATCTGAGATACCCATTTATTGTAACGATTTCGCAATTAGGCGAATACACGAGATTGCCGGAGAACCGGCGTTGAAAGTTCGATAAATAGCGTTGGGCTGTGACTTCCCCAACCAATAAATCCAATAGATCAAAGTGCTAATGTTACTGTTGTACGACGCCGATCAGCTTTTTGATCGGGCCGAAATGGCGGCTGTCGCGCGAAACGGCAACATTGTCTCCCAGGACAAAGTAGTCACCCTGCTCCAACGTCATTGGCAGCCCAAATTTGGGGGGGCCCGCTTCGGCGAAATAGTGGATGTCCCGCCAAATTCGACAGCGCGTCACGATTCCCCAAGACGCATCGCTGAAACCGAACTTGAGCGTGGAGCCAAGCACCTTTGAAGGGATCACCAGATCGTCAAATTTATCGCGCTCGTCGATGAGAACATCGCCGTCAATTGCGACCTTAATACGCCTGTCGATGTTGGAGAACAAAAGAGACACTGCATGCGGACCTTCTCCTGCGGTCTGCAAGGTCCCTTCGGCCGTTGCAGCGCGCTTGCCATCTGAGAATTCGATTTGATACTGAGGAGAACTCGGATCAACTTCAAATGACAGAAAACATGTTCCTTGTGGTCGCGTTGTTTGTATCTTGAACGTTGATCCACACCGCACGTTCAAGTCCAGTTGAATCGCCAGTTCGTGAACGTCGTTGAGTTTCCGGCCGACGTTTTGGTTGTAGCTGTTGTTGTCTTGGATTGCTGGCCATTCTGTTTCGGCAGCTTCATCGGCGGTGTTTTTAAAATGCGGATAGTTGCGGTGATGTCGGTAGTTGATCCAATCATGAGTTTGACCAGTGGTTTCGCGCGGGCGATGCAAGAGCGTTCCATTTTCGTTTTCCCAATGATTGGAATTGAATTCATAGTTCGCCGGTCCGCTGGAAGTTGTCCGATCGCAGTGTTGTGAATCGAACACCATGTACCGTGTTTGCGTCGATACTGCATCGGGTTTAACGGCCACGTTTTGATTGATGATAATATTGCCGTCTGCGATCGAAATCGTTTCTCCCGGCAACCCGACGACGCGTTTGATCATCGTGCTGTCATTGTGTTCAAAGGCGATGATGTCCCAGCGCTGCGGGATTTGTCCGGGCGTCACTTGAACGCGGTCCGCGGATAACGCTTTGCCTTGGGGGGCGAACTGCGATCCACAATAATCGCACTGAACCGTTTTGAGATTCTGGTCTATTCTGCAAACGAAGGCGCAGTCGCATTGGGGGCAGCGTTGGGATAAATGGGCTCCGCACAGCAACGGCGCCATCGAATCGCCAACAATCTCTGCCGGAATGGGCTTAGACTGCCCACAGCCAATCGCCATCAGTAAAATGACCGTAGCAAAAATGAATGGGTTCGATTGAACGCTGTCCCGGAAAACTTTTGACGGCATCGGTTTATTTGAGATCCAAATGTGGGATATGATAGACGCTGATTAGAACCATCTTATAAAGTATCGCAGGTAACGGAGTGGGCAATCGAAAATTCTGGATGATCGTCTGTGTTCTGATGATACCGCTGGTCCCATTTCTCTTATTGGGGCATTGGCTGGAGCCGTTAATGGAGTCGCAATTTTCCGACGGTACAACCATTGAGAATCGCTGGTGGACGGGGTTGGCGATTATTGCAGGACTGACCGTCGACATTCTGTTGCCGGTCCCTTCAAGCGTTTTGTTGGTCTTCGCTGGACGTGCTTTTGGCGGCTGGGGCGGTGCAGCGGTTGGATGGTTGGGATTAAATTTGTCGGCGGCGGTTGGGTTTTGGATCAGTCGCCGATTTGGCCAGAGGATCGTTGAGCGATTTTCGAGCCGCGCTGATGTGGAGGATTTTGAGTTGCTCGATGCAAAGGCGGGTTGGTGGGCGCTGGTCGCGTGCCGTCCGCTGCCGATCTTGGCCGAGGCGAGCGTCATTTTTGCGGGGCTGAGTGATATGAGGGCCAGCCGTTTTTGGCCGCCGATTTTATTCGCCAACGGAATCATCGCGATACTCTACGGAATGCTGGGAGACTATGCGGCGCGGCAGCAGTGGTTTGTGACGGCAGTCGTGGTGTCCATGGTTTTGCCTGCGCTATTTATTGTTGCCTGGAGATGGAAGCAGCGGGTTCGACGGTAAGAGAGGGTTACTCAACGCGTGCACAGCGATTAGAATCGGACCGACTGGTGGGGCCGGTTCCGACCGGCCTTTTGTGGTAAAGGCGGGGCGTGGCCGGTAGGAACCGGCCCTACGATCTCTCTAATTCAGCCCGCACGTGTGCTGTCGTCGTATTTGGTTGTGGTAGATTTGGGGAGCAGAAAGCGGCCCTGCAACTCCAAAGCAAAACATTTAAGAAGGTTCTGATGAGCGAAGTAAAAATACTGAGTCATCCGTTAGTGCATTGCCATCTTTCCGTATTACGATGCAAATCGACGGCCAATGCTGAATTCCGTCAATCGGTCAAACGCCTGTCGACTCTGTTGGCCTATGACGCGACGGCTCAATTGGAAACCGATCGCTACGATGTGGAAACTCCGCTAACGACTTGTGATGGGTTCCGCTTGAAGAAGCGCGTGGGGTTGGTTCCAATTCTGCGCGCCGGGGTCGCAATGGTGGAACCAATGCTCGACCTGATTCCCACGTCTGAAGTTTGGCACTTGGGAATGTACCGGGATGAAGCCACCGCAAAACCTGTCCACTACTATAGTAAGCTTCCCAAAAGTTCGCCGGTCGACGTTGCGTTTGTGCTTGATCCAATGCTCGCCACAGGTGGGTCGGCTGCGATGGCGATCGAAGCGCTTGAGCAATGGGGCGTGAAGCACATCAAAATGTTGGCCATCATCGCGGCCCCCGAAGGTATCGAGCGATTGAAACAGCAATTTCCCAATGTCGAACTGCACGCTTGTGTGGTCGACGAAAAATTGAACGATGATCATTTCATCGTGCCGGGGCTGGGAGACGCTGGAGATCGGATCTTCAATACCGTTGGCTAGGGTGTGAGGCTTATGGATTCTTTAGTCTTTCGATGTCCCGGTTGTCAGCAGCCGTTTCAAGTTTTGGCCGAACAAGCCGGTCAGATTGTGCGCTGCCCCAGCTGCGCAGATACGGTTCAGATTCCGGCG
>CALDEW010000030.1 GCA_937942355.1 uncultured Pirellulaceae bacterium
TAAAGTTGATCCAGATGACGTCACGCGCGAGATGCGTGATAAAGCCAAAACGGTTAACTTTGGAATCATCTACGGGATCTCCGCTTTCGGTTTGCAGCAGCGATTAAATATTCCTCGCCAAGAAGCCAACGATCTGATCGAAAACTATTTTGAGAAACACCCTGGCGTACAGACTTGGATCGATAAAACGATCGACTTCGCCAAAGACAACGGGTATGTGGTGACGCAAACCGGACGCAGACGATATTTGCGCGATATCAATTCACGCAATAAATCGCTGCAACGGGCGGCTGAACGGCTTGCGATGAACAGCCCGATTCAAGGCACCGCGGCCGACCTGTTGAAGCTGGCGATGATCAAGGTCGCTGGCGTGCTCAAGGAAGGCGGGTTTGCGACGAAGATGCTGCTGACGGTTCACGATGAGATCGTGTTTGACATGCTCAAATCAGAAGAGGATTCTGTCGTGCCGGCGATCACAGAAGCGATGCAAACGGCCCTGCCGATGTCGGTGCCGATCGTGGTCGAGACCGGCGTGGGCGAGAATTGGTTAGAGGCTCATTGAACGGGACGAGTGAATGCCAAGTGTCCAAAGGGTTTGTTTCGTCAAAAGGTTTTTAGTAAAATGCTTGGACTTCATGTGAAATTGGATTACCATCAATTATCGACTGTCTACTGTTTCTCCGCATTTCCCCTCGAGTCATTTCCATGAGAATCTATCTGAGCCATGCCGCAACCTTCTCGCTGGCCATTTGCCTGTTGTTTGTAGGTCTGACAGACGCTTCTGCCGAAAATAATTTTCAGCATCTTAGGATTAGCCTTGTGGATTTCAGAAATCCTACGATCCGGATAAGCAACATTTCAAGCGAGGCCGTGCAATTAGATGGCCTGCGTATTTGTACTTCTGACGAAAATGAAATCAGACGCTATACGTCGGCGTCGGCTTTCAATGGAAGGGTTTTGCAGCCAAGTCGTGGGGTAAGGGTGTTGTTCAACAACGATGCTGATAAGCCTGACGAGGTAAACATTAGCGACCTAGGGGATTTCGCGCAACCGCTTGATACCGATGGAGCCTATGCGATTCAGTTGTTCTATAGATCACCTTTAGACAATACCGACAAAATCGTAGGCTATTTGCAGTTCAGTTTGGGTGGTGTCCATAATGATTCTGCGGATGAACATGTTGCCGGGGCAGTGTCCTCCAATATATGGGAAGACGAAAATGACTGGATCCCGGTAACACTAAAGACAGGTTCTATCGGTCTCAATAACGCATTTTTGCCTGGTAACCCTAAACGTTACGTTGTCTTTGAAAGGCCCATGGTAACGGCTCGAATTGTCGACACCGTGCTATTTGTCAATGGCACCCAATTCCGCGACGAAATTAGAGTTCGTCAGTTCAGCAATGATAATTTTGTTCTTGAAACTGAAGGAGGAACTTGCAGCCGGCGACTCGAGCCCATCCGGCTCTCGCGTGTTGTTGTTAACGGTTTCGGTGGTGGAGATGATATTATTACCAACGTTACTGTCCCTACGCTGATCAACGGTGGCTTCGGCCCGGATTTGATAATTGGTGGATCCGCTCCCAACGAACTCTTTGGTGGGCCGGGACCTGACATGATTATTGGAAGTTTCCAAGAGGATCACATTAATAGTGGCCGCGGGCGAGACATCGTAGATGGTGCTGGTGGCGACGACTTTATTATTGGTGGCGATGCTGATGACATACTACACGGTGGTTCAGGCAACGATACTATTCTGGGAGGCATAGGAGGGGACTGGCTGTTGGGAGAGGTCGGAGACGACGTGTTAGTCGGCAACGTTGGTGCAGATACTCTCGAGGGAGGACTGGATAACGACGACTTGAGCGGTCTCGGGGGGCCAGATCAATTGTTGGGTGGACATGGTAATGACCAACTGCGCGGAGGCGAAGGTTTTGACACTCTCAATGGCGGCGAAGGAAGTGATACCGCCCTCGATGCAGGCGAAGTTGAGATCGACATTGAGCAGTAGTGAAGCAAAGATTGCCTCCGCGAGGGAATCATCTCCAATAGATTTCCACAAATGCGCTCAAGCATTGAGCTGGCCTTGCCTTTTGAGGAAACAATCGAGCGTTAAGGTGGGATCGTTCCGTGTCGCACCCTCAAGTCGGACATTTGAGGGGATGCAGGGGCAATGAGGGCAACCGCCTGACCGTAGGGGCAAGCAGCGCAGATTCAGTTAGCTTCCTAACACAGTCTCTCCAACGGTTTCTTTGATTGGAAAAGAATGGGTGAATTCTCGTAAAGCCTGTAAGAAATCTAGGGCTTTAAGACATAAAGCTATGACGTGTAGGTTGGTTCTTTTGCTCTGGCCTGCGACTGCGTCGTTAATCTCACCTAGGAACTAAAGAGAAGGCATCCCAGCTCATGCGAAATAACGTAAAGCGACTCCCCCTTTTTTCATTGGCAACTGGACTATGGCTTGCCGCCCTGGCAACTGCTGATGCGCAAATTTCGATTCCCGAGCGGAACGTTCAAATCCGCACGATCAACTTTCAACAGCAGTGGGTCGAGGTGCACAATTTTGGCACTCAAGATCAGGCTTTGGATGGTTGGCGATTTTGTACTCATGATGAAAACCAGGTACGGCAATACAGTTCGGTGCCCGCGTTTAATGGTGTGGTGTTGTCTGCTGGCGAATCCTTGTTTTTGATGTACAACAACGATGCCGTTGCTGCCAACGAATTCAACATCAGTGCTCTGGGTAATTTTGCGGTGCCGCTGGATACCAGCGGCGCGTATGCGATTCAGTTCTATTTTCAGACTCCATTTGGCGTTGGAGATAACATTGCTGATCATTTGCAGTTCAGCACATCAGGTAGCGATGATGATCAAGCGGACGAACGCAATGATGAAGCCGTCCTTGGTGGTGTTTGGGCAGATGAAAATGACTGGGTTGCCGTTTCGTCAGCGACCTCGTTGATTCAAATTGATGAAAACGTGGCGACGAATGATCTGCACAGCAGCGGCGATTACGGTGTTTTGAATGCTGATGTGGTGACTTACGAGTTGGTTGCCGGTGTTCTTTTAATCAACGGGACGCAGGGCCCCGATACGATTGTTGTGGCCGACGATGGTAGTGATCTGGTCCTGGATGCAGGTGATTATGTGCGGATGTTTGACCCGAGTCTTATTACGCGCGTTGTCATCAATGGTTTTGGAGGCGCCGACGAGATTATCGTAACCGACGTTAATGTACCTGTGCTGATCAACGGGGGCTTTGGTGCCGATTTGATTGTGGGCAGTCAGACTTCCACCAACGATCTCTTTGGCGGCCCCGGGCCTGATACGATAGTCGGCGGTGCGTTGGACGATCTTATCAATAGTGGCCGCGGACAAGATACGGCCAACGGAGGCGACGGCGACGATCGCATGATCGGTGGCGATGCTGCTGATGAGTTATTCGGTGGTGCGGGGGACGATGAACTGTTGGGTGGCTTAGGTGCAGACCAGTTGGTGGGTGGTCCCGGCGCTGATGTGCTTGTTGGCAACACCGGCGCAGACACGCTCTTTGGCGGTGGAGGCGACGACGAACTTACTGGGCTTGGCGGCCCAGACGAATTATTTGGTGGACCCGGCAATGACATGCTTCGTGGTGGCGAAGGGTTTGACACGCTCAACGGTGGCAGCGGTACCGATACTGCCTTGGACGTTGGTGAAGTTGAGATTAATGTCCAGTAGTTTTAGGTTCGTCTTGGTCGGCGCCAGTTTTCTGCGCTAAAATTGACTGGGCCACCGGAAATGTTGTCCAATGGCGAGGTTCTAACGGCCAGAGGGTTTGGTTTTTTGGGGGGGGCTGCGAGCTGGTTTGGTTGCTCGTGAGGTCGAACAATCGGAAAAACCGCTAATCTTTGACAAAGCGGCCGTTTTTAGCCAGCTGGGAATTTGACAGGGAAAAACCCCGATTTACACTTGGAGTTCAGGTTAGGGTGACTTAACGGGTTACTGTTGATTGGCCGGTTGAGGTTGTAACACGGCCCCAAGATGTGCTGGCGATTTTGCGCCCTGTGGCCGATTTTTAGACAGTCTGCCCGCGATGACTTGTCGACGGTTGCTTTTGCCTGTTGACTCGCCTGCCCAACAAGACGAACTACTCAATAAAACTTTCGCCGCAACGTCCGTCAATGGTATCTCCATTGGTGTTGTTCGGCTGATCAGGAGCGAAGATGGCTGCTAGGGAAAATCAGGGATACTTAATCGCGATTATCGTACTTTCGGTACTCTGTATTTGTCTGATTTTGGGAACCGTATTCGGTTGGTCCAAAGCTTCAGAATATTATGACAGCAAACTGGCAGCCGAAGCAAATTTGAAGTTGGAGAAAACGCTTCGAGAAGCTAACGAAGTCAAGGCGAATGTTTTGGCGACGATGATCGGTGCTGGAGGTAGCATTAAGGAAATTGAAGGACAGATGAATAGTTTTACGCGTTTGGCACGTGGTGTCGACGCGGGTGACAAAAGTAAAATCGATGCGGTCGCGACCAGCCTCAAAGAGGTTAAGGCAATCTACGATACGGACATGAAGAGCAATTCGTCCGCTGGTGCGACTGACGCGGTTGAGCACACCTATAAGATCCTGATCGCGAGCTTGAGCTCCGTGCTGGCGAAGAAGCACAATGAGTTGATCGTTAAAACGAACGAGAACGAAACCAACCGAATTGAGAGCGACGCGAAGATCCAACAAGCCAAAGCTGAAAACGATGCGTTAGCCAAAACGTTGCAAGAGACTAAGACGCGTTTGGAAGAAGTCAAAACAAAGTCCAGCGTTGAGATTGCAGAATTCAAAAGAAAAATGGGAGCGGTTCAGGAGCAACACAGCAAGCTCAGCGACGAATTCTCTCGTCACCGCGACGTGGCTAATGAAGAGAGGAACAAGCTGGTCAGTCAAAAATCAGAGATATCGCGGAAAGCTGCGAACCTCAAGACACGCTTGAACGAGTTCGAACGCGAAGTGTTTAACATTCCCGATGGTAAGATCAATAAGGTCAACTCGAATCTTAAAACTGTCGTGTTGAACATTGGAAAAGCCGACGGATTGAAAGTGAATCGTAATTTCTCGGTTTACGATCGGTCGGTGAACAACTTTGAAAAGGGCCGTCACAAAGCTTCGATCGAAGTGACTTATTTGGGTGACAACTTCGCTGAAGCTCGCATCACCGAAGAAAACCCCTTGGATCCAATTCTGCCCGATGACCAAATTTTGTCTCCGGTTTGGGATCCTGGTCATGCGGTTCCAATCGCGATGGCAGGTTTCTTCGATCTAGATTCCGATGGTTTTTCTGATCGAGAGAAGTTGATGCAAATGATCAAGGCCAACGGTGGCGATGTCGTTGTCTTTATCGATGACCAAGGAAACATCTCAGGCGAAATTGATCCGACAGTACGCTATTTGGTCTTGGGTGAAGCCCCAGTCGAGGGTCCTAATAAGAATCCAGAAGTCGTCGAGTCGATGAAGGTGCTTGAAGAGCAAGCCGAAAGTAACACCGTCCAAGTGATTAGTCAGCGGAAATTGCTGAACTGGATGGGACTACATGGTCGCCCGACGGTCCAGAAAA
Organism: uncultured Pirellulaceae bacterium; assembly: GCA_937942355.1. GTDB lineage: Bacteria > Planctomycetota > Planctomycetia > Pirellulales > Pirellulaceae > Mariniblastus. Next base: position 5,592 of record CALDEW010000030.1, read on the forward strand.
TTGGTGGTGCGATCGAAGCGGAGGCTTTCCAACGCAGAGCACCAAGCGATGCCGCTGGCAGCGGAACGCGGGACGGTAGCGGAACGCGGGACGGCAGCGGAACGCGGGATGGCAGCGGTACGCGATAGGCGTTTTCAACCCGACGCTGGCTACTTCGTCGATTTCCACAGTTCGAATGATTTCTCGGCAATGACTTTGCCTTGAAGTCCCAGCGTCATATGCCACGTGCCCAGTTTGTCTTCGATTGGCGGCCAGATTGTGTCGCCAAGATAGAAGTCCCAGTCGTTCGTTTTTACGAACACGGTTCCGTCAAACGGTAGTCGCGTGTTTCCTTCGGCGTCCAGAATTCCTGGATGATCGATACAGAAGTCTAATTCTTCGTTCTTCGCGCCCTTGATGTTGACCACAAAGCCAAACTCAACGTCGACGATCGCTTCTACCTTTGTCGTAAACTCTTGGATCCGTGGAAGCTCTTTGGCATCGGAATCCCATTGGGTGTAGATGCCATAGCTCTTCATCCGGATTTCTGGTTTACGTTTGGCCATGTGCTGTTTCGGTAGTGAATGAGGCAACGAGTCCTGCCCCTAGATTAAACAGTCGCAATCGTTGCTTCGTCCCAAAAGACGATGCGTGTTTTTCTTGTGGAAGTAACACATTATTTAAAATACCGCGCCCTCTTAACGTTAAATGGCATGGAACGTTAAATGGCAGGGCTGGACTCGTTGCCTCGTCCACTACGGTTCTCCGAACGGGTTCGGGTTGTAGCCTGGCATGTAACGACACATCACCACACCCAAGAAATACAGCATCGTCAGCGGCACGGCCAATAGAACCATGCTCATCGGGTCCGCTGGTGTCAGGAACATCGAAAGCACAAAAATGAACATCACGGCGATCCGCCACTTTGCCAAGTAGGCATCGATGGTGAAGATGTTGATGCGGTTGAGAAACAACATCACCAACGGAAGCTGGAACGCGACTCCAAAACCCAGCGGCAGCATCAATACAAAACTCAGCCAATCGTTGACTCGCATTTCCGGCGCGATGCCCAGTTGAGCGTTAAAGCTGAACAGAAAATTGAGAACTGGTTCGAATACAAACAGGTACGCCAGCAAGACGCCCGCCACAAACAGACCGATGCTGATCGGCAAAAAGTAGTGAACGTATTTTCGTTCCGCTGGATAAAGGCCTTCGGCGACGAAGGCCCAGATGCAGTAAAACACCCAAGGAAACGAAAGACAAGCTCCGGTTACTAAACCGGCTTTGAGCCAGATGAAAAAACCGTCAGTCGGTTTCAACGACAGCGGTTTGAAGGCGTCGCTTTCCCAGACCTCCATCGAGATCAAATTCATGCGCAGCGGCGGCATGTGATTAGACAGCGCGTCGGCGATCAAAGCGCGATTCAATCGGCGGCGCAGGTTCGGATCTCCCGATTCCGCCAACGCAAGATTCATCTGAGCCAGCGGTTTGACCTCGGGCGGTTGAAACATCGTCGTCCAGTCTTTTTCCGCCGGAGCCAGCAGTTGGGCGAAGGCTTCGTGTTGGCTGAGTTTTTCGTCGCGTGTTGCCGAATTGAAGATCTCCATGACGCGCCCAACGTCGTCAGCACCATCATCGCCGGCATTGGATTTCTGCGCGATTTCAGTAAGTGTTTGCTGCTGGGCCGGCGCGAGGCTTTGCCAAATCGCCGTTTGCTGAGGACTGCGTTGGTCCGCGTCGGTCAGTTGCTGGCACAGCTTTGCGATGCGATCAGCGTCGAAGTGAGTCTTTTGAAAGCCGTACGGATCAAGTTCGATTGTTTTGCCAAGATCGGGCACGACCGTCTTTAGCGCGTCGACTAATTGGGCCGGGTCGATCCGCAGTTCGCGTGGGATGAACCGTTCCTGCTCCAGCCATGGGACCAGCTCCATTGGGACATAGCCCGTTTTTTCGGTAAGAAGTTTCGACGCGTTAGCAAGTTTGTAGTCTTCCATCGCTTTGACCAGTGGGCGGTTAAGCAGTTGGACAACTTGCGGAGCGAAGAACAGGCCGATCGCACAACCGATCACGACACCCACGGCTGATTTAAAAAGCGCCTTTCGAAGTTCGTCTAAATGTTCGCCGAACGACATCCGGGATTCTTCGAAAAGGTCTTTGTTGGAATCGGCGATTTTCATGTAGGGTCTTGAGATTCAGAAATTTTTAACACGTACCGGTCTGTTCAATGACAAGCCAAACTTCGATACTAACATGCGTAGTGGAAACCAACAATCATCTAAAACTGCTTGCCCGCCATGCTTTACCCGCTTCGTTTTGAACCTTTGTTTCGTCGATACATCTGGGGTGGTCATCGCCTGAAATCAGTACTACAAAAACCGATCGGCGACCAAACGGCAGCCGAAAGCTGGGAGGTCGTCGATCATGGCGACGACCAAAGTGTCGTGAAGTTCGGCGAATTGGCCGGACAGTCATTGCGTCAGTTGATTGACTCCTACGGAGAGGCTTTGCTGGGCGTCGATGTGGCCAAACAAGTGGCTTCCGATCACGTTCCCGCCTATCTGCAGAACCGGTTCCCATTGTTGTTGAAGTTCTTGGACGCCAATCGGGCGCTTTCGATTCAAGTTCACCCCGATGATGCGTTTGGAGCGACGTTGGATCCGCCAGACCTTGGAAAGACGGAAGCTTGGTATGTGTTGGCGGCTGAAAAGGGTGCGCAGATTTTTGCCGGGCTGAAATCGGGCGTCGATCGCGCCGAATTTGAAGCGGCTGTCGCTGAAGGTAGAACCGAAGAAGTGATGCACAGTTTCGAGCCCTCGGTCGGCGATTGTGTTTTTATCCCCGCCGGGACGATGCATGCGATCGGCGAGGGGTTGATGATTGCCGAAATTCAGCAGGCCAGCGACACGACGTTTCGTGTCTACGATTGGGGCAGGTTAGGGGACGATGGCAAATCGCGTCCTCTACATATTGAAAAGAGCATCGCCGCGACTGATTTCGCACGCGGACCTGTTCAACCGACCTTGGCGAAGGAAGTTGGGGCAAACGTTCAAGAACTGGTGAACTGTGATAAATTTGTCATGCGTCGCCATCGGCTGAGTGACCAGACCACGATCGGCGGTGATGGCAAGTTTCGGATTTTGGCGGTGACTGGCGGCGCGCTGGAAGTGCAGAATGATCCCAGTGGACAGCCGTTGGCTTTAGGGCAGACGATGTTGATTCCGGCCAGCATGCCGGTGCTGGATCTGACGCCGCACGGGGAAGTGGAGATGCTAGAGATCTTTGTGCCATAGTAATTCGTAATGCGACGCATTGCTTTGTTTAACGTCGAACCAGTAGGCGACCGTGTTTTGGCGGTGAAAACGAAGTCGCCTGCCGGCTCGTCGTTAAACTGGGAACGTCGCATGCGACTTCATTGAGCGTTAAGCTGTTTTCAAAATGATCTTGTGGGGATGGGTTGGGGTCGCTAGAGTCGCCCAACCATGGTTTATCAAACTTTTAACCGAATCGTAAATTTCTTGCTCGCCGCGGTCGCGATCGCTGTGATGACCGGTTGCTATTTACCGATTCTCAACGGGCCGCCGGGAACGATCGGCATGCAGCGCAGCCGCGCTGTGTTGTTCGATCCCTATCCCAGTGACACCCTGGGTCCGCCGATCGTCGGAGGCCGGCCAAGAGGCTTTGACCTGCCGCTGGCAGATGTAACCAATGCCCAGAGCAATCCGAATGCGCGTCCACCATCGGCAGGTTACGGGTACTAAAGTACACGCTTGCGATTGAGATTCCCTGTTTAACGCTGAGCCGGCAGGCGACCTCGTTTCTGCGGGGCCGAGACACGGTCTCCTGCCGGCTTATCGTTAAACAGGCTTGAACCGCCTTAAGCGATCCGGTTCAGC
>CALDEW010000031.1 GCA_937942355.1 uncultured Pirellulaceae bacterium
CGTCGTCGCCATCGCCGCCGCTGATTTCGTCATCGCCAGCTTCACCATTTAGATTGTCTTCACCTCCGTCACCGTTGATGTCGTCATCCCCGGCGCGGCCTCGGATTATGTCTTTGTCGGCGCCGCCAGAGATGATGTTATCGCCAGCTCCACCGAAGATATCGTCTTGCCCAGCACCGCCTAAAATGACGTCGTTGCCGGGACCGCTGTTAAGAGTGTCGTCGCCCGCACCGCCGTCAAGGAAATCCAAGCCGTCTTGCCCAAACAGTTGGTCATCTCCTGCGCCTCCGATCAGCGTGTCATTATCGTTTCCGCCGAACAGCGTGTCGTTGCCATCGTCTCCTCGAAGCGTGTCCTCACCACCGGTGCCAAAGAGGGTGTCGTTGCCGTCATTGCCGTTGATGACATCGTTGCCGCCAAGCCCGTTGATCGTGTCGTTGCCGTCTTCGCCAGTGAGTGTGTCGACAAAGTTGGTGCCTGTGAAATCGTCATCGCCAGCGGTGCCATCGACGAAATTGGTGTCTGGGCTGCCGATGGTCTGGGATGAGTTTGCGTTTAGCACGACCGGTCTTTGGTTGTCCCCGTAGTCAGCAAATGTATTGCCCGAGAGTGAGATGCTGCCCACGTTGGCGTTGATGCCAAAGTGGTCTGCGCGCTGTCCGGTGGCTGGATTGACCCGACCGATTGAGTTGAACGTGTTGTTGTTGATTTGGATGTTGTCGGCCTGCTGAACGAAGACATCTGAGAACGCCACCAAGCCGCCGGTGTCGCTATTGATGTCCAAATTTTCGTTGCGGCCGACGCCTGAAGTCGTTGAATTCTCGAGCGTGACGTTTTCGGTACGGAAAACCTCTTCGATCACCGTTGAGACCGCTGGGTTGCTGATAACTTCCAGCGTTTCACCTTCGATAAACCGGTTAATGGTGGCGTTGATTGTCCAGATACGTCCGTCGAAGGGGCGGAACACATCAGCAATGGCGCCTGAGGTGACACCACGGATCTGGTCACCGATTGCGAAGCCCGTACTATCGCCCACGTCCAACGCCTGCCCGCTGCCGCCAAGATTAAAGGCGTGAGCGTCAGGATTTTCGACCGTTACATTGGATACGGTCACATCGCGCGAACCGGAATTGACATCCAATCCGTTTTCGCCACCGTTGCGGGAAATGATGTTGGTCAGCGTTCCGCCGTGAACCCCCTGCAAAATGACTTGGTCGGCAGTAAAACCATTGGTTGAACTGTGAGCGCCGACCACCCCGCCGGCTTGAGCTCCATCGACCAGCAAGTTGTTAATGGTGACGTTTTCGACCCATTGGCCGTTGATGGCCGGTCGTACTGAAATGAACACTGGAATTTGAACTTCACTGGTATGTGGGGTCGTCAGTTCAAGATTTTCGATCGTGATATTGCGGGCGGCCGTGCTTTGGGTCGAAACAATGTTCAGTCCAAACCGCCAACCAATAATACTCAGTTTGGGCGCACCTGCACTGATGTCTTCAACGTTGCCAACTCTCAAACCATCCGAAGCTGCACTGCTCACTGCCACTCTGGCCAACCCGTTGATGTCCAGTGTGCCTGATCCAATAAGGCCCGAGTTAGTGGTGAAGCTGGTATTGATGGCCGGAGAATCAGTCGTATCGCCATTTGGAAGAACGGTTTCCAGAGCTGTGTCTAAGGTCAGCGTAACTCCCGATTGAATGTTCAACGTGATATTGTCGGACAGTGTGATCGTGTCGGAGAAGGTTGTGCTCTGGGTTAGATTGACGACGCCCGATATCGCGGTAGTGTTGTTGTCCAAGTAATTCTCAATCGCGTCGATCGCATGGTTGATCTCATCGCCGATGGTCACGTCGATGGAGGCCACGCCATTGGTTTCAGTGATAACGTTGGCGCTGACCGCTTGAGTTATTACGGGGATGAATTCAGGTGTAGGCGCGGCGATCTCAACGGTTACCGGCCCCTCGGTGATGGCCGGCAGTGTGGGGGTGGGGGGAACCGAGGACAGCATCATCCGAGGTTCCAGCGTTTCGATTTGAAAACGCGTTTTGCCACTCCGGGGACGTGGAAAGTTACCATTGCGAAGTTGCTTGTTCAGCCAGATACGAAAATTCAAGGAAGACTCTCCCTACGCAACGAAAATGAACGATAACCAAAGCGACGAAATAACAAAGATCTACACAGAAACCTTCCAAGGGTTCTGTACCCACCTATTTAGCTATGCCAAGTCGCTGAAACCCCGCCGGAAAACGATTATTTAATAGGGCAATCGACAATATAAATATGCCTTATATTAAAGATACCTTATTTATCGGTCGTCCGTGACTGCAAAAGCACCCAAGTCTCATCGGCCACATCCACTGGTAAGGCACCAGAATGCAGACTGAAGTGCGGATTGGTGCAGGTATAAGGCCAAATGCACTAAACCTTGGCGGATCTTGGAGGTTGAGCTTCTCCCCATTCGTTCAGCTGTCGTGCGGTGTCTTTGGTCACAGCTCAAATTTTGAGCCTGGATGTCGGCAGCCTCATTGAAATCAGTACCAGAGGCAGACTTAGCTCGATGGACCCACCATCGCCAGCACATTGGCTTTGGTCACGGGCTTGATCACACCCCGTTCGGTGATGATCGCTTCGATGTACTCCGCCGGAGTCACGTCAAACGCCGGGTTGTAAACTTCAACGCCCGTAGGTGCGGTTTGTTTACCGAACCCTTTGGTGATCTCTTCGGCGTTTCTCAGCTCAATGGGGATCTCATCTCCGGATTCGATCGAAAGGTCGAACGTGCTGCTGGGTGCGGCGATGTAAAAAGGAATGCCATGAGCCTTCGCCAGCACTGCCACTGAATAGGTGCCGATCTTGTTCGCTGAATCTCCGTTGGCCGCGATGCGATCGGCTCCGGTAACAACTGCTTGTACCTTTTTTTCCCGCATCACCTGAGCCGCCATCGAATCGCAGATCAGCGTTGACTTGATTTTCCGCTGCATCAGTTCCCAAGCTGTCAATCGAGCGCCCTGCAACAAGGGGCGCGTTTCATCGACGAAGACGTGGAGATTTTTGCCTTCATCCTGAGCCGTGAAGAAAACCGAAAGCGCCGTCCCGTATTCGGCCGTCGCCAGCCCGCCAGCGTTGCAATGCGTCAGCACGCCCTGACCGTCGCTCAACAACGCCGCACCGTGCTTTCCGATCGCATGACACATGGCGCGATCTTCGGCGTGGATTTTTTTGGCTTCTTCCAACAGCGCTGTTCGTGCCTCGGAGACGCTGCCAGATTTCAGGTCGGTGGCCAAGCCGCGTAAGCGATCCAAGGCCCAGAATAAGTTCACCGCTGTGGGGCGACTGGTGGCAAGATAGTCCGCTGATTTGTCAAAGCACTGCCAGAATTTTCCCGAATCGTCATCGCCGGCTTGTTGGAGCCCAACGGTCACGCCGTAAGCAGCGGCAATTCCAATCGCAGGCGCACCACGTACCCGCAACATCTTGATGGCTTCCCACACGGTTTCTATGTCGCGGCAGTCGATGCGCGATAGTTCGTTGGGAAGTAACGTTTGGTCAATGAGATTAAGGTAGCCATCGGTGCCGCCGGTCCAAACAATGGTCTCGTTGTCCGCCATTTTGATTTCTGTTCTTTTGAATTTTTGTCAGGGAGGTCAGGGCTCTGCCTGAGACCTGAGTTTGTTTTGAGAGGAATAGGTTCCGGTCGGAGCCTCAACCTCCTGTTTGGCTGCTATCTACGCTTACTTCAGCGAATCGGCGAACGCTTCTTTCAACTTTTCCAAACCTGATTGGCCGTCTTTTCCAGCGACGACAACATTAACCTGCACTTCAGACGTGTTGACCATTTCAACATTGATGCCGGCTTGGGATAGCGATTTAAACAAAGCGATCGCGACGCCAGTGTGACTGCGCAATCCAATGCCGATCACCGAAAGCTTAGCGATTTCTTCTTGATGATCGACGCCCGCACAACCGGCTTCGTCGCAAATGGCTTGAGCGACCTCTAAGGCTGCGGTCAACTGCTCGCGTTTGACGGTGAAAGTAATGTCTGCGTTTTGGTCACTGCCGTAACTTTGCACAATCATGTCCACGAAGACGCCAGCGCTGGCAATTCGTTCAAACAAATTCGCGGCCACGCCAGGTTGGTTGGGAATCTTTTGCAGCGTGATACGCGATTGAGTCTGATCCAAAGAGATCGAATCAATCATCAGCGCTTCCATGCCCGACTGCTGCATCCGGTTGATTACGTCGACGACCTTTTGAGCATCCTCGACCGAACGCTTGCCCGCGGTCACGCTGGCGTTAGGGGAATACTCGATTTGATCCAACTCGAATTCGGCGTGGATCGTCTTCAAGGCTTCTACCGCGACATCGCGTTTGACCAGCGCTGAGATTTTGATTTCGCTGGTCGTGATCATCTGAAGGTTGACTCCCGCGTCGGCCAGCGATCGAAACATGCGGTTGGCGACGCCAGTTTGCTGAGCCATCCCCAGACCGACGGCGGAAACTTTGGAGACGCTTTCGTCTTTGCGTCCAACGCGACCGCCCAGTGTCTTCAAAACGTCTTCGATGGCTTCGATCGCTTCGGGAAGTTCCTCGGTCGGCAGCGTAAAGCTGATGTCCGTTTTTCCATTGGCCGAAACATTCTGAACAATCATATCGACGGTGATTTTTCTGTCGGCGATAGGCGCGAACAGTTGGTAGATGGTCCCCGCTACATCTGGCACGTCGATGATCGTTACCAGGGCTTCGTCGCGCGTGAGCGCGACGCCGCTGACAGGTAGATCAGAAGCATCGGTCGCGTCGACGATCAGCGAACCGGGTTCGTCGCTCATGCTGCTGCGCACATGAATGGGCACGTTAAATTTTTTGCCGAACTCAATCGAACGGCTGTGCATGACACCAGCGCCCAATGACGCCAGCTCTAACATCTCGTCGTAGCAGACTTGACTGATCCGTTTGGCGGCGGGAAGTTTCCTTGGGTCGGTGGTGTAAATGCCATCGACATCGGTGTAGATTTCGCACTGGTCAGCACCTAAAACCGCTGCCAACGAAACCGCGGTCGTGTCGCTGCCACCGCGACCGAGTGTGGTGATGTTGAGATCTTCGTCGATGCCTTGGAATCCGGCGGCGATGACAATCTTTCCATCGTCCAGCAAACCCTTGATACGATCGGTGGCGATCGAATGGATCCGCGCTTTGGTGTGCGAACTGTCGGTTTTGATTCCGATCTGGCCGCCGGTTAAACTGACGGCTTCGTATCCCATGGAATTGACGGCCATCGCCATCAGCGCGATGGTGACTTGTTCGCCGGTCGACAGCAGCATGTCCATTTCGCGTGCTGCCGGTTTGTCAGTGATCTGTTTTGCCAAATCAATCAGCCCGTCGGTGTTCTTTCCCATCGCGCTAACGACGACAACGACTTGGCTGCCTTCCTGGTGAGCGCGAACGGCTTTACGCGCCGCGGCAAGGATCTTTTTGGGGTCGGCAACGCTGGTGCCGCCAAACTTCTGAACAATAAGTGGCATAGTTAGGGCTAGGTTTTGGATTCAAACATCGGTAACAGAATCGCTAGAATCTAATCGGTTTTTCCTTTTTTCGGAACATCCCACGCGGGGCACGTTGCCGAATTTCGCGTATTAAATTCACTTGGGTTGCGTGACGATTGCTTGCCATCTTTGGCGCGGCAAAAGGCGAACTTGATTAGCCCTTCACACCCGTGGTCGCGATTCCTTCGATAAACGTCTTCTGAGCCAGAAAGAACAGCAGCACGATCGGCAGCGTGAACAGCACCGAAGCGGCCAGCAGCAAATGCGTTTGATCGGCGTATGAACTCACAAACCGCTCCAGCCCATAAGCCAAGGGAAACTGATTGGGATCACTGAGGTACAACAGCGGCCCACCAAAGTCGTTCCAAGTCTGCACGAACTGAAAAAGAGCCACCGTTGTAATCGCCGGCCAAGACAGCGGCAGCACGATTCGCCAGAACAAACCCCAATGCCCCAGCCCGTCGACGCGTCCGGCTTCCAGTAATTGTTGGGGGATCGAGACGAAGAATTGCCGGAGTAAAAAAATGAAAAACGCGTCGCCTAAAAAGGTTGGACCGATGATCGCCCACAGCGAATTATAAAGGCCCAGTTGGCTGATTAAAACGAAACGCGGGACCATCATGATCTGCCACGGCAAAAGCATCGTCGCCAGCACGCTGATCATCAGCAGCTTTCGGCCCCGAAAATCAATCTTGCAAAGTCCGTACGCAACCAAGCTGCAAGACAACGTCGTACCGATCACACTTCCCACGCACAGCAGCAGTGTATTGCAAAGATACGTGAGCATCGGCATGCTGTTGATCGCGTCAGCGAAGTTGCTCCATCGCAACGTCTTGGGGATCGAATAAGGATCGCGGGCAAGTTGTTCCGGCGATTGCAGCGCACCGCTG
>CALDEW010000032.1 GCA_937942355.1 uncultured Pirellulaceae bacterium
TGTCCGCGTTCTTTTGATGCACCATGTCTAGGTGCGCTTGCATGACGACCGGCGTCGCATTTTCTCTTCCAGCAGTCGCCGGTTTGCGGATGATGATATTACCAACCGAATCGCTGATCACTTCCAGACCGAGGTCTTCGCCGAATTTCCTCATGAATGCCATGATTCGCTCTTCTTTTTTGGAAGGGCGGGGGACTTGATTGAGTTTCTCGAAGGCTGTCCAAAGTGATTTGGGTTTGAGATTTGCGACATCTTGGTTCATGGCTACTTCTGTGATTTCTATGTGTAAAGAAAAATATTCCAAAGCGGTATCGTGCTACCGCACTCCACATTTGGAGTGCGGTGCAATTGCTTCGCTTTGGAATACTTAATATTTTTGAGGCGTCCGCCACCAATACTTCTATGATAAACGAATCAAATATCCAGTTCGCCTACGTCTAGGGCGTGTTGTTCGATGAACTCGCGGCGCGGTTCGACTTTATCGCCCATCAAAATGCGGAACATGTCATCGGCTTCGCTGACGTTGTCCATCTTTACCTTGATCAAGGTTCGGTTGTTTGGATCGAGCGTCGTTTCACGAAGCTCTTCGGCATTCATTTCACCAAGACCCTTATAGCGCGTGACTTGGATGCCTTTCTCTCCCGCCGCTCTTACCGCTCCGATCAAACCACGCAGATCGTCCAGTCCCGCTTCGGTTTCTCCTCGCCGAAGAATATAACGCGGCGCCTCGAGGCCCGTTCGGTCCTCAGGTAACAGAGATTCAATATTGAAACCGAACTCCGCTATGTCCTTGAGCGCCGCATTGATCGTACGAACCTCGTGAAATTCTCTGATCTGCAAACTTGTTTCGTCTTTGCCCGCATCTTCACCGGCTGAATCGTTGTCGTCCGCGTCGGTGTCGACCGATAGTTCTACGCCGGATTCGGATTCCTGCTTCTTGATGAATTCATCAAGTTCCTTGCGATCGGTAAACCAATATTCACTCGTATCAAGAAACGCATGGTAAACCGGAAGTCGGCCCGTCTCCAAATTGATGCGGTTAGCATGGGTTCGAAGATTGATCCCGCGCCGTTCCAACGCCAGAATCGCATCCTCAAGTGTCGCCAATGAGATGCATAGCTTTCGCATCTCTTCGCCTTCGATTTTGAAACCTTCGCCCTCAAAAGCCGTATCCGTTAGACCGCGATCCATCAACTGCTGACGCATTTCCTCTTCGGATTGAACGTAGTAGGTTTTACTCTTGTTCTTCACTCGGAAAAGTGGAGGTTGAGCCACATAGACGTGACCGGCTTCGATCAGTTGATACATCTGTCGATAGAAGAAGCACAGCAGCAACGTTCGAATGTGCGATCCATCGACGTCCGCATCAGTCATGATGATGACTTTTTCATAACGGCGTTTGCTCAAGTCCTGATCTTCGCCGATGCCGACACGCAGGGCGTTGATCATGCTCTGCACCTCTTCATTGGCCAACACTTTGTCTTCGCGCGCTTTATAAGCGTTGATGATCTTACCGCGTAGAGGCAAAATTGCTTGAAACTCTTTGAGTCGTCCACCTTCCGCACTGCCGCCGGCGGAATCACCTTCGACCAAGTAGATTTCACATTTTTCGACGTCGTCGCTGAGGCAATCTCTCAGTTTGCCAGGAAGTCCACTTCCGCCCAGTACCGATTTACGTCGGATCTTCTCGCGCGCCGCTCGAGCTGCTTCTCGCGCCTCGGCCGCTTGGATACCCTTTTTGACGATGACTTTGGCTTCTTTGGGATTCTCCTCCATGAAGACTTTAAAGAATTCGCCAAATGCGGAACTGATGATGCCCTCGACCTCGTTATTACCCAGCTTCGTTTTCGTCTGACCTTCAAACTGCGGGTTGGGCACCTTCAACGAAATAATCGCCGTTAAGCCCTCGCGAAAATCTTCGCCCGTGATCGACATGTCTTTGGGTAACAGCTTATTCGTTTTGGCATAGTTATTGATCGTGCGCGTCAACGCCGATCGAAAACCAGAAACATGCGTACCGCCCTCGTGCGTGCTGATATTGTTCGCGTATGAGTGGACGTTATCTTTGATATCGGTCGTGTACTGAAGTGCGATCTCATAACCTACACCCTGCGATTCTCCGTTGAAGTAAATCACGTCAGCATGAACAGCATCGCTGGCTCGGTTGAGGTGTTCGACGTACTCGATGATGCCGCGTTCGTAATAAAATTCGTCGCCATCGTTTGTTCGTTGATCTTTGAAGATCAAACGCACGCCGCTGTTGAGAAACGCCAGTTCTTGCAGACGCTTGTGCAGGATTCCATATTCAAATTTGGTAACAGGGAAGATCTGGCCATCCGGTTTGAACGTTGTCTTGGTACCAACTTTGTCCGTTTTACCCGCTGTTGAAACGGCTCCCGTGGGAACACCACGTTCGTAACCTTGCTGATGGATCTTTCCATCGCGGTAGACTTCTACTTCGCACCATTCCGATAGAAAGTTAACGACCGTCACGCCAACGCCGTGCAAACCGCCGGAGACTTTGTAGGGATTTTCGTCGTCTTCGTCTTCTGGGTCCGATTCTCCGAACTTACCGCCAAACTTCAGCATCGTCATGACGCCTTCGAGCGTGGTAACCTCGCGATCTTCTTCTTCGGAGAGTTGGTCGTGACGTCCGACGGGAATTCCGCGACCGTCATCAGCGACGGTAATCGAACCATCGGTGTTGATCGTGACGGTGACCTTACTGGCGAAATCGGCCATCGCTTCGTCGATCGAGTTATCGACGACTTCATAGACCAAGTGGTGCAGACCACGCGCGGTGGTGTCACCGATGTACATCCCTGGGCGCTTTCGTACGTGTTCCATATCCGACAGTCGTTTAAGCTGGCCAGAACCGTATTCTTTGCTGTTTTCGTTACTCATCGAGGTTCAATGCTTCCTAGGGAAAATTTTATATCTTTGATTTTGTTTTGCGGAACGCGTTTACTCAGTTCCGCGATCAGTTTCTTTTTTTGAAAACCTAAATGCTGGTTTACCGCGGCGCTGCTAACAAATACTTCCAGTACGCCTCGGCTGACGTTTCCGACTCTTGTTTTGTGTTGCCATTTGTCGCCGACAATCGCGTTCCAGGTTTCGTCAAGTTCATCATTGGTCTTAGTTTGTCCGTAGCCTTTGCGAGCCATGAGTTGGCTGAGGATGTTCGCCGGTCGTTTGGGTCTTCGTTTAAAACGCCGGCGCTGATTGGTTAGATCCGTCGCTTGGTCGAAGTCGAGATTGTCATAATTTTCGTTCATAGAATCGGCTATTTTGTTTCAGCTGACTTCGTGCGTCTGACTGTTTCTTTTATCGCCTATCCTTACTCAAAGGCATGATCACGTATCCGTATTCATCTTCGGTTGAGCAGTAGGCCGCTTGTTCTCCGTCCTTAATATCAAACGTAAACGTCTTATCGGGTGCGAGTACCTTTAGAAAATCGGCTACATAGCGATGATCCAATGTAATAGTCATCGAATCGCCGTCGTAAGGTACCGGCATCTCGATACGCGACTCGCCAACCTCCGCGGTTGTGTTACTCAGCACCAAGGAGCCATCTGCAAACGTAAAATCGACGCCGCGACTTTCGTCACTGGACACAATCGCGGCCTGGCGAAGCGACTGATACATCGGGCCGACAGCGATTTCGATTTTGTGCCCGTCGTCGCGCTTGGGAATCACATCCCGCCACTTGGGATAGCGCCCTTCGACCAAACGAGTGAAGAATATGCCGTCAGGCGACCGTACCAACAGTTCGTTGGCCTGCGGCGAAATCTGAACCTTGTCATCGGAATCGGGAAGAATACGGTCAATCAACTGCATCGAACGAGACGGCACAATGGTCGAAGTTCCGGTATCAGCCGGCGTACCGACCGTTTCGATCTTCCCTTGTTGAACCGCCAATCGGCGACCATCGGTTCCGATCGCCACCAATTTCTCTCCGTCCATCTCCAATTTCACTCCGCCCAACGCGTAACGACTGCTTTCGGCGTCGGTGGCGAACAGAGTGCGTTTAATCAACTCTCGCAGCACATTGGAAGGGAGTTCGTAGTAATCCTTGGCTTCAAAGTCTGATACGTCAGGGAATTCATCGGGATTATGAGCCTGCAGTTCGAACTTACTGCCTTTACCCTTGATGATTGTTTTATCCGGCGTCGCGTCAATGTTCAGCGTCTCGTCACGTGACTCTCGCAGGATCATACTCAACCGCGTAACTGGAATCACAGCCGAACCAGCGGTCTCGATTTTAACGTCACCTACGACGACGCGGATACCAACCTCCATATCGGTTGCTGTCAGCACACAGGCCGAATCAGTGCATTCGATTTTGACGTTCTGCAAAATCGCTTTGGGACTACGTGAAGGAGCCACCGTTGCCGCCAATTGAAATGCTTTGAGAAATGGCTCTCTCTGAATTGTTATTTTCACGGTTCTTCTTTGATGGATTGGTTGTGGTGGAAGCTTTTGATTTAAGTGTGTTGTTCGAGTCGCTCGAGAAGCGTGAAATCAAATAGCTTATATAAGTTCTTTTTCAGTCTTCTTATTTATGTGATGCCCAAAAGTGTTCATAACTCTGAACACTTTGTCTCTAACTCTTTTAACAGCATGAACTTAAGTAATAATTTTATACGTGGATAAACTGTTTGTTAAATGGTCTATTGAACGTTGGTTTGGCGTTTGGAAATATGTCAGTAAGTGCGAAAATCAAATTGAGTGTTTGAAAACTAAACAGCCAGTTACAGTCCCGACAGACTTTCGACAACTTTTCCAGAGTCGTGTTTGGGTAGAAAGTCAAGGAAACTGGCTACCCTTATGTCTGATAAATCTGTGCAGCGAATTGATCGGTCAGCTGTTGTTTTAATCCGTCGATCGCGGTGGCCGTCG
>CALDEW010000033.1 GCA_937942355.1 uncultured Pirellulaceae bacterium
GTGCCTAGCTGCTTACCTCCTATAAAAAAATAAAAGTTCGAGAAACAGGTTCCAGACCAACACGAATCCGCCCGGGTAGGTTTCGATCGCCGAAACGATCTCTCCGTTTATTGTCGGGAGCTTACACTCCCAACGACTTAGCTCATGAGCCAGCGGCTCACGCGTGGATGAGGCCACGAATCCTGCGGCTGCATTAAAGGGTAAATCAAAGGGTAATGGAGGGGCAGGACTCGTTGCCTCATCCACTACCTCCAACCCTAAATCTAACTTGGAACACAGCACTAGTGGCTGTTGAATTAATATAGCGATGGCTCATCATAGGCTCCGTTTTCACTTCCTTTTTTTTCCTGCGACGATGACGACGGGAAGTCACCACTACGATCAGCTGTCGCCTAAATCAATTACCCGCGATTCGAAGGCGCAGAAACTTCAGACGTGAGCAAGCGCGTTCAATGCAATTGGAGTTCCTGGCAGTCGAAATGCGGCCAGAGAGAATTCTCAATGGAATGTTCTTACGGATCGCTTACAATTGGGAGCGTCAGAGCAGCACCAATCGGATGAACATCTACTTCTCCCACACCTAAAAGAACTTTCACCAAACCATCTAAGAAAAGGAATTGAAATGTCGAAAGAGAACCGCAGAGAAATTTCGTTTTCCAATTGGGAAGAGGTTATTTCCGACATCGAAACGTTGGCCAGTTCGGCACACGAGACGACTGGCAGCCACTCGTTCGGAAATATCGTTCAACATTTGGCAACCACAAATGAAATGCTCGTTGGAAACATTGTTCCACCAAAGCTTCCTTGGTACATGCGGATGGCGATGCCGTTCATGAAAAATGGAATTCTCAACAACCCTGTCGAGCCAGGATTTAACTTGCCAAACAGTTCCATGCAAGAATTTTTCTGGTCTTCCACCGAGGTAGACCTAAATGAAGCGATCGAAAATTTTCGCAAGTCGATTAAGGCTTACAAAGAGCATGGACCGCTGCCAGTTCATCCAGTTTTTGGAAAAGCGACCAAGGAGCAAGTCGACAAAATGACCTTGAGCCACGCTGCGATGCACCTGAGCTTTGTTCACCCGAGATAGACTACTGAGGTATCGCCATTAAAAGTCCGAAGCGTTAACGAATGAATATTGGCCGGTGCTTAGGCCACGTTTTGCTGGACACCTTCGATTGCTTCTGAAACTGCGACCTCAAAGACGCCCGCTTCACCGTCTTCAAAGGCGCGTTTCCATAGTTTGTAACCGTCTTCGAAGTCTGGCAGCGAATCCGCCGTACCGACCAGTTCGGTCACTGATTCGCGCAGCGCTTCTTCGGCATAGGGAAGATGGCCAATGAACAATGTCTTGCCTCCGGGGGCTTTGGGATTGGGGATATCGACGTCGGAGACATAGATGTGAACAATGCTTCCAAGTTCCTCGTCGGAATCCAAGGCAACGATCGTAATCTCCGATTCGCCTTCATGTGGCCGAGCCTTATACTTCCAAACTTGCCCGACTGAAAAATCTGCCTTCATCATATTCCTTTAAGTTGTTTGTCTATTCACGCCAACTGAGTTGCGGGCTCCCCACGATTGTAGACCACAAGAATTTTTTCGCACGCCCCCAAAGCTGCCCACATCCTGAAGGCCGCCCACTATCAAGATAAAGCTTGACGCAATATACAATTCTGCGGATCGACCGTTTTGCCGCTACGGTAAACTTCCAGCAGCAGACGAGACTTCTTGGCTAACATCCTACGGACTTCGCGCCGTTTGCCTTTTACCCGGGGTATGACCATGTCGTCATACGCGGTCGTTTGATGCCGCAGCCAGGCGATCACCGCCGCTTCAGCACGTTGCTGGACAGGGATTCTTTTAGTTCGAGCGACCGTTCCGCTTCCCACGGGAGTCGCGTGCGCCGCGACGGCCTTTGACAGTTCCTCAGCCAGAGCTCGATACCGCGCTTCGAACGCCAAAAACTCAAACACAGTCGATTCGAATTCGTCAACATATTCGGCTTGAGCTTTCTGCCGACGCGCCTTTGCAGAACGCTGTTTTTTGGCATAAGCATCAGTCGACCTTTCCTGTTCGAATTCAGCGGTCACTCTTTCGATCGTCGCCGCCTCAGCCCACACCCCCAAAGAGATCACTCGCCGGCCCCGTTTAGCCTTCACCGTCCAAGAAGGGCCGGCCGCCTTAACGCGCCGCGTAACACCGGCATCACCAGGTTTTAGCAGACTCCAAGAATCAGGGACTCGCAGCAATTCGCCCGATTCAGAAACTACCGTCCGGCTATCCCTGCCTGGTTTTACGATTCTTTTTTGATCCGTCATTTTTAATTCTAAAGTTCTGACTATCGATGTTATTAAGCGGGAAACCTTACAACATTCGTAACGCCTCGTCGGTCATGCGCTGGGAGAACGGCGTCAATTTCCAATGACCGGGCGACCAACCGTTTAAGAAACGATTGAAATCAGCCCAAGCCATCGCAAACATCGACCGCCACTCGATCTCCAAATCCCCAAAACGATCGAAACCAACGCCTAAAGCCTCGTTAAGTTGACGGAAGTAGAAATCGAGCAATTGTTCGTACTCGCGCTCGCACTGATCGTCGCCGAGGCAACTGGTAAGGAAATAGACCACGTCTTTCATCCCGCATCCACGACCAACGTACTGAAAATCCACAGCAGCTACCGCAGGATCCCTGTTCGTGCCATCTGCGAAACAAAAATTCGCTAGCTTCGCATCTCCGTGAACCAACGTCAAAAATTTACAATCGTTCAGACGCTGGTCAATCGCTTTGGCCGCTTGTTTCAATAATCCGTTCTGCATCGCAGCATGTTCTTCAGGCCGCGTTGCAAGATGCCAGTAAGTCCCCGTCTCCCAAAGCCCTTCACCGCGATCGGATAAGAATTGCGCGTGAAAATTGGCGATCCAACGCAGACAATTTTTGACGTCTTCCATGCGGACACGGTTTTTGCGTACCGCGAAACCCGCGCTATCCAAATCTTCCAACACCATCACGCAGCCTTGCCCTTCGCTCAACTGCGAAGCGCCCAACAACTGAGGCACTCGCGCCACCCCCGAACAGCGTCGGCTAAAGCTTTCATAAAACTTATTCTCAACCTCATACGATCTAACCTTGCGTTGATGGGAAACATCACCGTCCCAGCCTCGCCCATTACGACGGTGCTTGCTTAAATCAACGTGCTTGACGACTGCAGGAGTGATTTTTTCGCCAATTAAATCCACCTTTTGAATAACCCCATACCCACTCCAAAGGCTCTGGATGACTTCTCCTAATTCGCATTGGTCAGCGTCACATGATTGGCAAATCAAACGCTTTATTTCTTCACTCAAGTTCGCCACACCTAAAAAACAATACACAACAGCCAAATTCGATCATACCGCAGGTTGTAGCTGTGCGTTAAAATTAATTTCGAACATCACTTTCGATGGATTGTTTCCGCTACTGATTAGAACAAGTATGACTACCTCCTCGCGATTTAGAAACCGCCCCCAAAAAACCCTCCTTCTTGGGACAGCAGGTTTATTTTTGACGCTCCTTTTCAACAGTATCACTTTTGCCCAAGCGTTGAAGTTACCAAACGCGGAGCGATCACCCGTTCCTGGGAGCGCAACCTACTTTCCGTTCTCTGACGTCCGCCAGGTAATTCAAAAATGGAGCCCCAACCAACACCTGTACGTTCAGGGCAGGCTCGGTCTCTCTCAATCACAGCTGATCGGACTGGAAAGTTGGATTCATCAGAACGGACCGCACTGGACGGTAATCCTGATGGAAGATGCCTCGTTACAAAGATACACCAACCGTGAAGGGCGCATCGAAACGGGCATGGACGCAGTCGAACTCTCCGTCAGCGATCTGATGGAAGTCGGTTCCTTTCGTTCGCAGACTCATCCTGTCACCGAGGAACAAGACGCCACCGTTTTCATTCTTTCCTTGGGTCAACGTAACTTCTCTTACCGAGCCTCTGAAGCTCAGAACCGACGTGGCCTCGGGCAAAATCGTTGGATCGGAAAACTTGACCGTCCCGCTTACAGAGCAATGCGCGGCGGCGGACGCATCCTGGATGCCGTGCGTGACACCATTACTTCGATCAATCAGCCCTTGTCGCGTGCCATCGTCGAAGAACAAAAGATCGCCGCGCAGAAGCGACTTCAGCGGCAACGCGAAATTGACGAAATGCTTGCCCGACTGGGAGAAGTCGAAAACAAGCTGGCAAGAATTGAAACATCCGCCGCTACGGTTAAGCAATCGCACCCTGACTCCACAGCCGACATGACCAACCCAGACGTAGCCAGCATCGCCAAACAAATGAGCGAAATCAAACTAAGTCTCAAGAAGGAAGATGCTCTGTTGGGCAGCGCCAAGAAATCGACGGACATCGTTGACAATGCTTCTGACGATTGGATCAATCTTTACCGGGAATACGAACGGTTCGAAACATCCGAAAAACAGCTTCAACAGCGCAGGGAACAATTGCAAAATGACGCTGGCGATTTAGGGTCAGAACTTGGCACATCGTTCTCAGAGGTAGAAAAAATGCTCGCTGACGCGCGTGATGCCTATGAAATCGCCGACAGCAAGTTTCAGAACCATTTGAATTCTGCCACCTACGCACTCGAAGATGCAACGACAAAGCTTCAAACACTAAGGGCTGAACTCGCTCAGGCGAAAGCCCGTAAAACATTCATTCAAAGGGCGATCGCCACCATCGGTTCTATCTTCGCGGCCCTTTTTGCCGGTTTGTTCCTTTGGCTCAATCGTAAACGTGCTCCAGCAAAAAATCGTGCCAAAGAACGATTGGTCCAACGAGAAAAAGAAGTACGTGACGAATTGCACGGGATGGGCGAACTGCTCAAACGGGCCGACGTTGTCATCGGAGATCGAGAAGCGATCGAGCGCAAGGGATACCAAGGAAAAACAAAGGAACTGTCTTCCAAAGCACTTGATGACATCGACCAGATCTTGGTCATGAGCAGCAGTGTCGACAAAGTCATTGACGAAGCCAAGCAGAAGATTGAGCCGACGTCGCTTTGGACAAAAGTCACCAACTGGTGGAGCCCGGAGAACTTCAACGAAGGTTTTGAAATACTCGAAAATAAACCCATCGAATTCGATGAAAATGAAGGAATCGCTTTAGTCCGGGAACACGATGCGATCAACGACCCCAACAACACCGATGGTGACGGCCCGCAAAAGATCTCTCTAAGCTTTACGGAGTTGTTCGAGATTTTTCGGCAGCGGTCGATCTCGGCTAACGAAACGATTGGGCAAGTTGAATCAGGTTGGACACAGATCGTTTCCACCAACAAAGACCTGCAAAGGGCCATCGACGAAGCGTCGCTGCACGAACAGAAGGCACGAGAGGCTACCGAGGACGATGGTTTATTGCACGTGCCGCAACTGTTCGATGAGTTATTGACATCCGCTCAAGCCGATCAAGACGAAGCTGAATCGGTGGGCCGAACCGATCCGATTTCCGCGATTGAGGGCCCTGCGACCACAGGACTTCGCAAGGCTGCCAACGCGGACGAGTTGGCTCGTCAGTTTACCGACGTGCGCGAGACACTGATTCCATCAATCCGAAAAAACACTCAAGGACTGGATGAGCGGAAACGCGAAATTGATTGGGTCGATGCGGCGCTGGACGACTTTACCGACCGGGCACAGCAGCTTGCCACCGACGCGTTAACCGATGACGTCAGTGATGGCATCAATCAGTGGCGAGTCTCGTTCGAGAAGTTTGACGCTGCGGTTTCTGACGCTGTTCGCCTACATGATCTATCGGTAGACGATATTGCCCCGACCATTGAAACTGAATTAACCAACGTCAACGCTGCTAAAGAGACGATTTCAAGTCGCCTCAATTTACCCGCTGACCGGATTTTGACAGAGCTTAACCATGACGCTGTCAAATCATTGAATTCGGCGCGAGAACACAACGCGGCGTGTCTGGCGGCGCTTGATCGCGGCGATCCACCAGCGGCTGAGCTCTCCGCCAACGAAGCGCAGCATTGGATTGATGACGCGCAATCTATATCTTCCCGCTCGTTGGAAATACTGGATTCGCTTCTGCCAGATGTTCAATCACTTGAGACGCGGATTGGTTCAGCGGAATCACGCTTATTAAACACGCAAAGGCTATTGACCGAACTCCAGGACCGTTTCGCCAAGTCCTCCCTAACGATCGAAGGAGCCAAATGGGGAATTGCACGATCGGATTCAGCGCCGGAGTCGTCCGATGCGGAACCAGCGCAAACACCGTCGATTTCTGTCGCCGATCTTTTCCTGTTGGCAAAACGGCAATCGGAAAAATCTCAGGACGCCGCGACCAGCGCGAAAGACTTATACGCACAGGGACGCCTCTTGTCTGCCGGTGAAAGCTTGGAGGTTGGGCAGCACCAAATAGAATGCTGCGAACACAATCAGAAACTCATCGAAGAACTTGCGGTGCAGCTTCAGCAAATGGTCGAAGACAACGCAGGGAACGTCGATTTGCTGCAGAAGCGATTTGAAGACGTTGCCCATCAAATGCAGCAACACCACGTTACCTTACAGACTCACGCCCTTTTAAAGCAAAAGCACCAAGACTTCTCCGACCTTCGCCAAGCCATCGAATCCGAATCTGTTCGACGAGATCCCTTCAACGAAGCATCTGCAATCGCTGCTGTTGACGATGAATTTGAGCAATTGTTGTCACAAATAGAATTCGACCGCGCGCTTTATGAAGAAGCCAGCCGGTCCGTAAAATCGCTCGAGCAAGCGATTGCACAATCGAACTCCACAGTTTCGCGATCACAGCGCGACCAGATTCCTGACAGCCGCAATGTTCAACAGTCAATTCAATCATTGCAAAACGCCGACAGATTTGCTGCGGAGTTGCGGTCTCGGTTGAAAAGTCCTCATGAAAATTGGCGAACCATTGATCAGGATGCAGACAAAATGCTGGCAACGGTCACCGACACCTTAGCCAACCTCCAGAACGAACTGGACGCAGCTCAAGCCGCCGCCAATGAAATTCGAAACGCCTCAACCAGTTACCAACGGGCGCTCAGTTGGTCCGGCGGATACGGCATCCGTGCCAATCCCGGCTCAGCCAGAGAAACGCTCGACCATGCCCGAGCACTGCTGGGCCGTGGCGAATACCATGCTGCCGTAAATTACGCTCGCAAAGCGCAGCAGAACATTCTCAACGCCATTGCGATCGCCGAAACCGCCGTTATGACTCGGCAAGCTGCCCAACGCCGCGCCGCGGAACGACGCCGCAGAGCCGCTCATCGCCGAAGCACAAACAATCGCTCGATCCTCAGCGGTGGAGGTAGTTCGCGCTCAAGGTCATCCGGAGGCTGGAGCAGGTCGTCGAGCAGATCCTCAAGCAGATCGAGTTCCTCAGGACGTGGCGGATTCAGCCGATCAGGATGGTAGGTTAGAGGCCTTATAGCGAAATGCGAGTGACCGAAAGCGTTATAAACTTTCCCTTCCCCTACTACTTCTGCGCGACAGGACCGAGCGAGGTTTTGATGGGGATCTGCAATAGATTTTCCATACGGTAAGGGCGTTGACGTTGATATAGCTCCAACCGCGCCACCATGCCCTCCTTCTGTTGTTCGGAATACCTATCGACCGTCTTCCCAGAGCGCACCAAATCGATCGCTTTATTCTGGTATTCAATCGCAGCATCGAAGTCACGGCTTTCAGCAAAACATGCGGCGTAAATCTCTAAGGTCGAAGCCGACCGATCTCCAACCATCAACACTAAGGGCTCCATCATCTTTTTCCCTTGCTGACCGTCACGAGTTTGCTCGTAAGGGCTGGTCGCCAGCAGCCAAGCCAACAGTTCTTTCGACCTGCGTTTGTTGGGATTAAGTTCAATACTCATTCCCAACAACTCGGAGGCTCTTGCGAAATTCCCGTTTATAAATTCAGCTTCCGCCAGATGTCTTACGATGTTCTGTTCGCTCGGTTGAAGGCGATTCGCCAAGCGCAGAAACTTTCGGCCTAAGCTAACTTCACCCGAACACAGGTAAAGATAACCCAGATCGCCCGCAACGTAGGGCAAATTGGGACGCAACTCGTATGCGACCAGAAGATGCTTCGCAGCCTTAGGGAATTTACGATTAGCGAAGTACAATCGCCCAATGATCGCGTGAACCTCGGCTCGCTCAGGATCAATCGACAGATACTTTTGAAGTTCCGATATGGCTTCGTCGACGTCGTTTTGATCAATCAGCACGTTGGTTCGTCCAACAATCGCCGATGTGCACAGCGGGTCTATGTTCGACGCCATTTGGAAATTATCCGCAGCAATCTGTAATGAAAGGAGCTTCTTTTCTATCTCTGATGCGGGCATCTTGTTCGCTTGATATCGAATCATCTCGCCACGTCCCACCAATGCCGGCACACAATATGGGTTGATCTCAATCGCGCGATCAAAGAACTTAGCCGCCCGTTCAATGTCATTCTCCGAACGCAAATCGGCAGCAAACTGAGACAGCTTAAGCGCAGCATTGGGACGATTGAGCCTGAACATTAAATCCGCAGTTTCTGTCATCCCCAGCTGATTAAACCGTTCCACCAACCTCAGAAGATCAAATTCAGAATATCGGGACAACCAGCGGCCTCGATTCGCGTTGGCCAGATGGCCATTGCCTTCAAAGCGATTCGCTGCATCTTTATTCAGATAGTTGACCAACTTCTCTGGAGACTTCGTCGCCGTCAGCCAATGGATTCGCTCAACCAGTCCTTTTTTGTTCATCAAAACCGCAAACGGCAACTGCGGCAACTGTTGCTGCGAAAACCAATGACCATTGAGATGTACTAATTTCTCCTGAGTCGCTCGTGTAGCAGCGCCCCAACGAAATGGAAAACTATGTTTTGTAAAGAACTTCTCTGCCAAATCAAACCGCTGGTCTTGATCCTTTGGCGAAGGATCAACATAGACTCCCACGCAGTCGCGTTTTTTGGGTTCATATTCCGACGCATGCTCATTAATCTGTTTCAGAATCGCGTGCGAATGGTTGTTTTCGCCAAAGAATACGACCGTCGTAAATGAATCATTCAAAGGCAAAATGGGTTGAAACTTCTTTTGTTCGTTTTGAAATTCCAAATTAGGAAGATAAGCCATCGGAGAAAAGGAAGCGACATCGCGATTAGGCAACGTCAATTTGCCGGCCGGATTGGAACCAGCGGTCTTCAACTGAAATCGTTCGCTAGTGCGTTCAGCGATCTGGTCTTGGCCTTCGGTTATCGTGTACCGCGTGTTGGCAACAAGTTCGGTGAAGGTTTGCTGTTGGCCATCGGGCCATGTCACGACCGCCTTCTGAATTTGACTTTGCTTCCCAAGTCCGAAAAACAAACGTTTTGAGGATTGGCTTAGGTTTCCAGATCCCGCACTTACAAATTTAACCAACGGTGCCGAATTACCTTCAAAGAACAGTTCAACGCGCGAGCCAATCGCGTCGAGATTTGACTTCGTCCCCACCAACTTAAACTGAAGAAAATTATTCTCCGAACGATTTTGATTCAAGAGGATTCTCATGCGTGGTCCATTGCGTGACGTCATTACGACATCAACATCCCCGTCGTCGTCCCAGTCGGTCGTCGCCACGGCGCGAGCATCTTCTAGAAAATCGAGTCCCGATGCGCTGGAGAAGTTCGCGAAGCCGAGTTTTCCAATACTTAAGTAGCAGCGATTGCGCTGGTTGCCAAACAGCGAGTAACCCGATCGGGCCAGCGCCAGAACATCATTCTCCAGTTCAGAATGGGCGACAAACCCGTCTTCGGATTTCTGGTTCTTTTCTGCTTCATCATCAACCATGTGGGCGTAAAGCATTCCACCGAGATCCTCAGAGGCACTGCGCGATAGGTGTCCGTTGGTCACAATCACATCATCAAGCCCATCATTGTTGATGTCCGCCGCGACAGAGCTATACGCCGTCTGAGCCGCGAAAATCGGAGCTCTCAGAAAGAAGGATTCAAAACCCTCAATGAATCCCTCGCCGTCTGGTTGCCTCTCAGAAAACCAAATTTGGTTCTCGCCAAGGATCGCCTGCTTTTGCTCCGAGAGATCTTTCACCGGTTTATTGTCGGCCAACGCCTGATAGGCCATCAACGGAGCGTCTGTGGCAACG
The DNA here is from genome assembly GCA_937942355.1 of uncultured Pirellulaceae bacterium. Taxonomy (GTDB): domain Bacteria; phylum Planctomycetota; class Planctomycetia; order Pirellulales; family Pirellulaceae; genus Mariniblastus. The sequence continues at coordinate 10,141 of CALDEW010000033.1, forward strand.
AAAAAATCAGGTTTTCCATCATGGTTAAATTCACCCGTGGATACACTGCGATGCTGAGCAGGTTGCGACATGTTGAGGCTCGGCGCGACATCCGAAAACCAACCTCTATCATTCTCGAACAACTGATCCGAGGACCACTCATTGGCAACGTAGAGGTCTTGATCGCCATCGAGATCGAAATCGACCCAAACGGCGGACCGACTATAACGCGCGTTGTCATCAACTCCGAAACCGACCTGGGAAGTCACATCGACAAAATCCCAACCCTCGTCATTTCGCAACAGAATATTCCGACCGCCTGTATCCGCATCTAAAAACGAACCCGGAATGGTGATGAGGTCACGGAAATTCTTCACCGAGTCATACTTGCAGATGTAAAGGTCGAGGTCACCATCCCGGTCGTAGTCCGCGGCTGAAACGCTATGACCGCTATGCCCAATCGCAAGCTCGTGCTCCAACTGAAACTCGCCTTTACCCTTGTTCGACATCAACACCAAACTCTGTTCCGTCGTGACGACTAGATCTTGGTCGCCATCGTTGTCGATGTCCACCATCAGGGCAGCGCGAGAATCATCCAAGATATCGACGCTAGATTGAGCGCCCATATCCTCTGCCGTGCCATCAGGATTCTGAATCAGCAGCAAGTTTGGCAAACCGTGCGGCTGACAAACGTACAGATCATCAAACCCGTCTTGATTGACATCGCCCACGGCCAGACCCTGGTGGCCGACGATGTCTAAACCGGGGATTTTCCGCGCCCACTGATCTAAACCGTACGTCAATTGGTCTTTCATCAAAGTGGTACGCGATAGAATTGACTCAGTGCAGTCCTTGAACAGTTGCCCTTTAGGAGCCTTTAAATTCACCAATTCGACCGCTTTGACACTGGCGTCTCTCAGCTGAAGTCTGTCATTTTGCTCATCATCAATCCACCGTGTCGTCCACAAAGAAGTCGCTTGAAGTCCCTGCTGATCTCCAGTGTTTCCAAAAATCTCAACCACCATTTTCGATTCTATCGCACGTCCCTCAGTTTCCGGCAGCACGCGTGTCGAATAAGGTTTAATGTCGATTCGGAAATCCTTTGAAAGCGACCACTGCGCGAAGATACTGCTGACAAATTTCTCGAACGCATTCTCTCCTTCGAAAGAAGGCGAATCCGAAGATGCTTGCCAGCGGTTGATGTTGGTCGATTCATCTTCGAATCGAGGCTTTAACGCATCCCACTGAACGCCACGTCCGATGAATTTGGCACCCAACCAATCGGCATCGAAGTTAGGCGCGTTTTGCCTTTGACCGTCTCGGACATGCCGCTGTATGTACTGCGCCATCTTTAAAAACCGCAGGCTCAACCTCTCGTGAAGCTGAGGTTGTTGGCCCGATGATTCAAAAACCTTGGCGTAGAGATCGCCACTGGGCTCAAATTGTTCGAAACTATCTGAGTGACGCGCATCAGAATTTGAGTGACCGAAAAATTGCTGTTCTTCTTTGTGGCAGCCCGTTAAGAAAACAAGGGTCGCCATTACCGCCACGGCAATAAAAGAGCAGAATGGAAACAGAAAATGAAAACGCGCACTTGCACGACGCAGAAAATTCAATCTTTTCATCATTCAAAATCCGTTCGTAGTCCGACTATCCTTGGTGTGCGTTTGAACAAATGGAGCGACTGCCCATTGAGTTTGAAACGACTTAATGTGGGTAAATGGGGCCATTCGCGGAACCACGAACACCCCCCCCGGATTATCGGTCATTCTCGAAATTTTGGCAAGCGAACGGGAGATACTACTGAACTGTTCCATGTAAAACCCGGGGTTCGTGCAGCGAATGAGGCAACGAGTCCTGGCCGTTTAATGGAAGTTCTGAGTTCGTGGCCTCATCCACTACTCTGAGATTGAGAGGTTATGGTTTTTCTAATGCCATGCTCCGTCTTAGATTTGGGGTTGGCGGTAGTGGATGAGGCAACGAGTCCTGCCCCTCCTCTACCTTTTGATTCACTCTTTAATGCACAGTTTAAAGCAGCTGCAGGATTCGTGGCCTCATCCACTACTCTGAGATTGAGAGGTTATGTTTTTTCCAATGCAATGTTCCGTCTTAGAT
>CALDEW010000034.1 GCA_937942355.1 uncultured Pirellulaceae bacterium
TGGCGATGTCCACAACGGATGTCTGATGAAGAATAAGGGGCAGCGCGTTATTGAATGCAGTTTTGGTCCGATCGGACGCAGTGGCGGACGCATTGTGATTCCAGGATTCGGGCCCCAGATGCAAGATATTGATGGGCGCAACTTAGAGATCTTCGGGCTTTACCATAAAGCCTATGGAGATCCCAAATTGACGCCTCGACTCGAAAACGAACCGTACTACTGGAACTTTCTGGAGATGGAATTTGATAGTCGTCCGTTAGTTTCCAAGATCGGAATGCGGATAAGAAACTTGGTGGACGCGCCCTCAAGCGAACCACGTGGCGGCGGAGCCATCGAAACGGATGTCTCATCGACGGGCCGGCCACCGAAGTCAAAATTGCCTGACTTCAAGACACTGGCATCGGCCGACGTTCGTTTCACGACGATCTCGGGGCAGCCGCTGCGCGGGGCGCGGTCCGACGGTCAAGGCGTGCCGAAAGTAAAGGGGTTGGTAGAGGTCGAACCGGGAACCAAGATTATCGTGACGGCTTTCGATGGTGAGCAAACAGATTCCCAAGTGCTAACGACAATTTCAATTTAAGTTAGGATTGCGCTCCATGAGGGAAATTTGGAGTGCGTTAGCACGATAACGCTTTGGAATATTTTGCCTATCGTCGATCATGTAAAACCAGATCAATAACTGATCTTAATTCCTACGACTGAGTAGCCATCAATTAGGATTCTGTCGAACATCTTCAACGGAGCAACAAAAATGGATGATGAAGCAGCCTACATTTGCGACTCGTGCGGCGAAGAGATCGTAGTGCCGGTCGATCTTTCGGCCGGATCCAGCCAGCGCTACATCGAGGACTGCCCCGTGTGCTGTAACCCCAACGAGATCTTTGTCGAAGTCGGAGAGGATGAAGGAGATATTAGGATCTCGTCGCAGTCGATATGATCAAAGGGTGTCCGGCGAGGATCGAACTCGTCTCCTCGGCCTTCACAGGGCCGCATGCAAACCAATACACCACGAACACCATAATTTTCGTTGCATGTCAGGTTGAAAACCTGGCTTACTTGCATCAGCGGAAGACGTGGGATTTGAACCCACATGGCATGCAACACGCCGCACGGGTTAGCAACCCGGCCCGACCAACCGTATTCGGCTGCCTTCCTAATTTAGTTCTGACCTACCCGAACTTCCTCCAGCATTGGAACTGTTTCGGTTGAAACGATCCAAAGGAGATTCGTTGGGCGCGATGGCGAAACGCTTCACGCGATTAATTTGTCTGTGCTTAGAATCTTTCCGACGAGCCCCACGACGATTCTTAGTTGGAGTTTGCAGCGCCCGCTGTTGCTCGATCCAGATCGCCATTTCCTCGGCGGTCGCAAAAGCGCGCTCAGAGCCATTGGCCAATCGAACGGAAAAGGATTGATTTAGTCGCATGTTGAACCTCGCTTACTTTATTTAAGTACCTCTTGGGTTGATTTCTGGAAGTGGCTTCGCCAATAAGACAACGCAGGAGCTCTCGAGGTTCGCTGGAATCAAGTAGCGAGACATTGAGCGGCTGGGCATTGATATTGGCGCGTGGTTCATCATTTTGGAATATCGTGAATAAAACTCCACTTCACGAGATTGCACCATGAAATCACCTTCCATTGCACGGCGGTACATCCTTGGCGTGTTGCTGATCGCTGGACTTTCGAATTCCTTGACCGGTTGCCGACTGGGTCGAGCGCTCCTTCAATCGGTGTCTCTTAATGACTTTAATACCCAACTAAAAAATAATCGCGAAAGCCAAGCAGCATGGATGAACGCGACCGGTGGAAGTTTTGATGGCACTTGGGCAGACGGGCGAAAGTAAACGTGCTTTTTGCTGCCGGCGTTGGTTTTGTTACACATGGTCGCACTCTGGCACGAGTCATTCGTCATGCGATGGAAAGACGCCAAATACTATCCCCACACTCAGGCTAAGTTGCAGTGTGAGGCCGGTACTCTTTGTTATGCCCTTAACCTCTCCGATTCGGCAAGCTTACCCCTCTGACTTTCGTGCAGGGGGTGGCGAAAATGCTATAATGAGAGTCCGGTTTAGGAACTGCAACCTGAACAGCGGTCTCCAGCCGCCTGCCGGATTTTCTCTTTGGATGCAACTTTGGAAAGTGCGAATGGCTGATAATCGGCAGTTCCTCAAGGAATTCGACAAGAAACTCTGGACCGCTGCTGACAAGCTTCGATCCAACCTTGACGCGGCCGTCTACAAACATGCCGTTCTCGGGCTGATCTTTCCGCGTTTCAAAAATCTCCCAGCGGAACATGGCTACGTGCTCACGCCAGGTTGCACCGCCTGCGCCGAAGTGGTGGAGGACGACAGCGTCCTCTTCGCCGAAAAGCTGGCCACGCTCACAAGTGAACATGAAGACCACATCGCCGAATCAGCCAAGCTCCCAAAAGCTATTTGCAAGAACATGAAGGCACTTGGGCTTGAGCTACCTGTCGGAGGCAAGAAATGACCGACGGACCGAAATCTCAAGACGACAGCCCAGGCGACTTCCTGATCTACGACGCTCCGGATGGCAACACGCGCATCGAAGTCCGCATGCAAGACGAGACCGTCTGGTTGACTCAGAAACAAATGGCGGAGCTGTTTCAGACGAGCAAGCAGAATATTAGCTTGCACCTGCAAAACGTATTTGATGAGGGCGAATTGGCCGCAGACTCAACTGTCAAGAAATACTTGACAGTTCAAACCGAGGGAAAACGCGAGGTTTCACGGCAAATCGACCACTACAACCTCGAAGCCATCATCGCCGTCGGTTACCGAGTCCGCTCGCCACGAGGAACCCAGTTCCGCATTTGGGCGACCGAGCGTCTGCGTGAGTATCTGGTCAAAGGTTTCACGATGGACGACGACCGACTCAAGCGCGGCGGCGGAGGCAACTACTTCGACGAATTGTTGGCTCGCATTCGCGACATTCGCAGCAGCGAACGTGTCTTCTGGCGGAAAGTGCTCGACATCTACGCGACCAGCATCGACTACGATCCATCGGCTGGTTCGTCTCAACTGTTCTTCAAAACGATCCAAAACAAAATGCACTGGGCCGCACACGGTCACACTGCAGCCGAAGTCATTGCCCAGCGAGCCGACGCGTTCAAGCCCGACATGGGCCTGACTAACTACGATGGCAAGCGACCGCGAAAATCAGATGGTGCGATCGCCAAGAATTATTCTAGGCATTGAAGAGATCGAGACACTCAACCGAATTGTGAACGCCTACTTGGAATTTGCAGAGCTGCAGGCTCAGAACCGTCGTCCCATGCACATGACCGACTGGATCAGCAAGCTCGATGATTTCTTGCGTCTTTCCGATCGCGAGATTTTGAACCACGCGGGCAAAGTCTCACACGAAGATGCCAAAGCCCAGCAAGAGCTTGAGGCCTACCGCCAACACCAATCATCGTTACCTGAGTCAGTAGACGAACATTTCGACCAGACTCTGAATGAGTTGAAGCGAATTGAAGATGAAGCCAAGCGGCGCAAGGAGGGTGACGATGCTTAGTGTGACCCTTAAAAACACAGAGGCACAGAGGACACGGAGTATTCCTTCGCGCACCTCCTCTGTGATCTCTGTGCCTCTGTGTTTCAAACCCTCCCCAACCGAGATCGCCGAACATGGCTACGTGCTCACGCCCGGTCGCACCGCCTGCACCGAAGAGGTGGAAGACGACGGCGTCCCCTTCGCCGAAAAGATGGAGGGCTTCACCCGCGAGTTAGCAACTCAATTTCACGAGTCCGAAAAACTGCAGTCGGCGATCCGCGCTCGTCTGAAAAAGCTGGGCTTTGCCTTACCGGAGGTGGGGGAATGAGTCTCGCCTGTTTGGAAAGTCAAGAAAGGGAACGCAAAGTCGCAAGGACGCAAAGAAGTTGAATTGCCCGAAAGCCCTTTGCTTCGCGGCACGCCCCTTCCCCAACTCCCCTCCGGCGAACTTCCCGTTAAGGAGGCTTTTGCTGAAGCCGAGGAGGTCTTGGTATGACTGGAGATGAAAGCAAGTTTACTTTGCCCCCAAAGGTCGATTCATATCTCGCAACTCTCAACCGATTGTACGAGAGTCAAAACGAATCACTCCTGCGCGAATTGATTGTCAATGCGTCGGTATCTATTCACGAAGAATGGGATTACGACAATTGGGACGGCGGCACTTACGGACACGCAGTTACGCTGACAGTTTCCGAAAACCTATATGTCCGCGTGATGAATCAGAAAGATGAGATTCAAACACGTGTCGCTACCGACCTGAACAAACTCGACACGAGTCGAAATGAGCACATCAGTGTTGTGTTCGTCGAAATGCAACCGGCGGGCAACGAAAACTGGCGTGAAGAGACCGGCGTCTATCGGCCAAGCACGGCCGTATCACCAACAGCGAAGTTCAAGAACTGACTGGTGCGACCCGAAAGACGGCCAGTCGCGACCTTGATGAGCTTGTCGAACTGCGTTTGCTTGAACGCAAGGGCAAGGGCCGTGGTACTCATTACGTGGAGGCGAAATGAGACATTCGGCCCGCGTCGAGAAATGGGACCTAAATGGGACATAAATGGGACATGGAATACAGGATCACTCTTCGATCCTGTTTAGGCGCAATTCGCCAAACGGACGAATCCGGTCCCAAATCGGCCCGAAACACGGAGATTCTTGTTTAGGCGCAAACCGCACATGATTACCGAAGACCAACTTGAACAGCTTTCCCTAGACTGGTTCCGCGGTTGCGGCTGGGAGTACGCCAATTGCGTGGATATCTCGCCTGATGGAGACGATCCGGAGCGGGATGACTACCGAGTTGTCGTATTGAAAGATCGCTTGGCCGAAGCGGTGGCTCGACTGAATCCTGACCTTCCGCAATCCGCCGTCGATGATGTTGTGCACGTCGTCTCCAATCCCGATCATCCCAGCTTGGAACAAAACAATCGAGCACCGCATCGACTCTCCACCAACGGCGTCAAAGTCGAATATAGCACCGACGATGGCAAGGAAACGATTTATGCTCAGATTATCGACTTCCAAAATCCGGCGGGCAACGACTTGCTGGTCGGCAGTCAGTTCAGCGACTCGCTGATCAAAAAGATCGCCGGTTATCATCAGTTCCACGGAGTCCGCGAAGCCGTCCGCGCCACCACCATCGTGGCTGTCGATTCGGGCGGCGACGTCGTCCGCGAATGCAGAGCCACCTACTGCGACGAGGTGCAATCCGGCCTCGTGAAAGGCTCTCCATCCACTCCCCTCATATTGAGCCGCATCAAAGCCAAAGTAGTCCCGGACGGACTCGAAAAAGCTGTTGCTTCCAAGGGAAAACGGCGAACCTCTGAAAAGCTGACGCCAAATCCGACGCTATCGGAGGCAGAGCACAAGCTGTTGAATCTGTTTCGCCAGCTATCTAGACAACAAAAACAGCGTCTGGTTC
>CALDEW010000035.1 GCA_937942355.1 uncultured Pirellulaceae bacterium
CTTCATTGAACCCAATTCGCTTTTCATTTTCAACATCGGCAACATCGTCGACTGCGTTGGGATTATTCGTCGCGGCATCGACGGAGTTCCCGCCGCCCAAGGACTGAGAAGCGAATGCGATCAGCACAAACGCCAAAAGACCGGTGGTCAGGATCTGAGAATACTTTCGGGCCTGAGTCAAAAGAGGGCTCCACAATATCAAGAGTAGACAATATATGTATCGGCTGGGTCGCCGGGAATGTAAACAGTTATTGTATTATGATATTGAGGAATCGGCAGAGGCAATTGACTGGAAAAGTAAAACCGGAAAAAACGTCTGCATTCAGCTCTTCAGCTCACTGCCGCAAAGGGTTTCATTTGCCCATTCTCTTGGCCGTTTGTTTGATCCCATTTTGGTGAAGGATCAGGCTCTTCGCGCGGCCTTTGTTGGGCAGCTTGAATTCGAGCGTCGCTTTGACGCCTCGGTAAGACCAGTGTGTTTTTGAATCGGGGAAAACCTGTTGGGTGGGCTGATTGGTAATACCAACCATTAACCGTCCGTCGCGGTCTTTCACGTCAAAGATGAAGTTTTGAGTCAGCTTGTACCGACCTACTAAACGAGCCCGATGATCTGCATCGATGTTTAGGTTGTTTGGATCATTTTTGCCGTCGGCTTCCGATCCCCCCATTTGCTGTTGTTTTTGCCCAAGATTTTTACTCATGTTGCCGATGGCCAAATCCATCATTTTTATCGCCAATTCATCTACTGCGCTGCTGACTGCTGTATTGCACAAGACAACGACCGCCAATTTCTCTTTTCTATTGATCAACACCATCGAACGAGAGCCGCCGGTTCCTCCGTTGTGCCAGTGTGTTTCGCCATCGCCGAGAATCATCCAACCTAAGCCCATCGCCGGGGCCGAATGATCGGCATTGGTGTGCTGTGCCCAGGCCAACTCAATCGCTTCGCCTAACTTGCCCTCGGGGGGATTAAGTTGTGCTTTGGCGAATCGCATCATGTCATCCAGCGAAACACAGACGCCGCCGGCACCCGGCAGATCAGCCCAATTCCACTTGGGCGTTGGTTTCCCAAAGGTCAAGTGTGGCGTGGCGAGTCTTTCTTTTTGGTCTTCGGAAAGATCAACAGAGCAATCAACCAGCCCAAGCGGTTTCGCGATTCGTTCTGTCAGCAGATCCTGATAACTCTTTCCGGCATTTTCGGCAACCAAATATCCCAACACCGAGACAGCGAAGTTGGAATACTCCTGAGACATGCCTGGTGATCGCGGAAGCTCCAGCGTGTTCAACGCGGCTGCCGCTTTCTTCGAATCATAAAGCCGATACGGATCGGTGAGCGAGGTGGTGTCTCCAAAGTTTTCCGGCAGACGCGGTAGTCCGGAACGATGGGTACTCAAATCGATCCACTTGATGGACCGATGGTTTTTCGTTGGGAACTTGATGTTCGCGCCGTTGGGCACATTCGCTTCACCGTCGAGTTTAATCTCGCCGCGCACCACAGCATCGGCCAACAACAGGCTGGTGAAGACTTTGCTGATGGAGCCGACTTCATAGATTGTCGAATCGTTGGCCGCTCGTTCTTCGGCGCTCTTGGCATCACCTGAATGGCCCAGATGTACGGTGCCATGTTGATCGTCATGAATGTATCCAATCGATAACCCATCAACTATTTCGTCTGTCACCAAAGGTTTCGCTGCCTGGAGCACGATTTCGTCCGACAGGTTCTGGGCCGTTAGGATCTGCAGTGACGACAGAAAACATACCGCCAAAAAGATAGTCAGTCTCAGGATATTACGTTTCATCTCAATCGCCTTTCCAGCGAGGGTTCATTGCTTGATTTTCTCTATTCGTTTTAGTTGCCGACTAATTGTGTTTGTTACAGACCGTTTTCCAAAGAAAATATAAAGTTAATCGGGATTTTATCAAAACCAAACGCAACTGGGAAAATTCTTCGTTGGCCCTGTCGGTTTTCTACCGTTTCAATAGTGTCGACGATTCATCAACGATGACTATTTATGGGGCGATGTCTCCATGGTCGGCTTCGGTTAGTTCACGCCGGAGCGGAATTAAATTGCTTCGTACAGCCACTTGATTCAGCCAGTAAATAAACCCGAACACGAAGACGCAGAAGGTCAAATCAAATATCAGACTGACGACGTCCGGCGTCGAGGCACCCATTTGAACGGCGACTGCGATAAACAAAGGCCCGAGATACCACCAATGAACGTTGCGGAGCAACCATATTTGCCGATCCACACGCACCCGTTCTGCCTCACAATAGTCTTCAACAGGCAGGTCGGTACGCGCCACTTTCCCTTCCTCCCGAGCCCAGTGGAGAACGGCGATAATGAAAATACATGCCAAGATACCAAGCCCTGCACCACACTTGCCAAGTAAAGACTGGGGCTGGTACAGGTCATAGCTATACCAAACAATCAAAAGAACAGCCACGAAGGTCTCGCGCATATCGCGGAACCAGATCGTTCTGTCGAAACCAGCCATGCGCGAATGTACTTTTTTGATGACATGGTCCACGCGGCCGTCGAGGTCGCGCTGTCGTTGCTGCCAAGGTTCTTTAAAGTCGTCAAGATTCATTGGTCACCTGCCTTCCACTGAGAAAGCTTCTGCTTGATGCGATGAACACGTACGCGTATGGCACCTTCGGACTGCCCCGTCACCTCGGCCATCTCTTTTCCACTCATGTCGTCCAGGTACAGCAGTACCAAGGCGCGGTTTTTTTTGGATAGGGTCTGTAAAAACCGGTCCAGCAATTCCGCGGCATCATGACCGTCATTGGTGGTGATGGTGGTGGGTGACTCAGGCAGCTCGTTGAGATTGGACGTTTCCGAGGGAATCCACTTCTTGCGTCGCGTTTACTTACGGCGCCACGTCAGCGCGGTGTTAAGCGCGACGCGGTAGCTCCAAGTGTCGATGCTACTGTCACCCTTGAACGTGGCCAGACTTCTCCAGATCTGCAACAAAATCTCCTGCAGCAGGTCATCCGCATCCTCGCGCGAGTAAGCTCCGGCCACCGCAGCCAGTCGGCCACGGCAGCGGTCGAGCAGGTCGTCAAAGATTGATTGCTTTTCTTTTGGGTCCACTAGGGAACTCGCATAACGTTAGCTGACGCAATTTTGACGCAGATTTAGGCGTTTTTCTGGCGTTCCATCATATTGGTTGCCGGCCAGTGACGTTTGTTACAAAGAACAATTAAAGGGGACGCAGCTCATTGTTTCTCGGCTCATTATTTCTTTGGTCTTCCGGGTTTCCTTAGCGTGTGTTCAATTTTCAATCTTGCGGAAGCCTGAGTTAAGAAACGATCCGAGCCGTACGGACATCCTTTCTTGACGCAATTTCGAATTGTCTTGAGTTCACGTTCATTCTGTGGACGATTCACCATCGCCTTCCACGTCCGCGGTCGAGGTATTGGCCAACGGGTTAGCAACGATCGCGATTCTGCATCTCCATTTTCCATCCGCCAAAGGCTGCCAAACTTCCATTGTTCGGCCCGTTCTACCAAGTTCGCTTGCAGAGCATTACGCTCTACGTAACGGAGCACGGCGAGCAGATGTTTGTCTTCTTCGATAGGAAAAGTCTTGAAACGGCCTTGGTAAAGATGCCCTGTTCCCTCGGTGTGGTGATGAGCATGCCAACGCATCGTGTGAGTGTGAGTCATCCAGCGGAAGAAATCGGTAACTTGAGTGTCCGTTTTCGGCCGTACTACGAAATGCCAATGGTTGGGCATAACGCAATAGGCATAGATCGGAAGTGGCACGCGCTGGTGCGCGAGGTTTAACACGCGCTCGAATGCCTCATAGTCTTCCTGCTTTTCGAACAGGGGCAGCCTGGCAACGGCTCGGTTAATGACGTGAAAACAAGTTCCAGCAGGGCAAAGGCGGGGTCGGCGTGGCATAGCAATATCCTATCTCAATCTCCCACGCCTGTCAATCAATGAGCTGCGTCCCCTTTTCTGGCACGACTTTCGTATCAACGGGTCGAGTGGACTGGTCGCTGCAATTTCGTTTTTAATCTATCGTTACCAGGTGCTGCAAAGATCAGTTATTGCCCATTAATTAAACGGGGCAAACGACAGGTCAGGGCGCAAAAAAGGCCCGCGCCACCCTGAAGAATTGTGACGCGAGCCGAACCGATGAGAGTTACTCAGTTAAAAAATATTTTTTCTAATAGCCTCTGCACTTCCCAGAAGCACAAGACCCCGATCGTGAGGGCGTATAAAACGGTTGCCTATTATTAGCCTGATAAATCGTCCGGCTACGTGTTGGCACAAAGTTTGATCGCGATGCCTGAAACGAATTCAACGGAGGCGAGTACGTGCTGGTAGGCCTAACCGATCGCGTCGGAGAACCGAACCCTTGCGGTGCGAACTGTAGCGGCGATCTGAAAGAATTAGCACTCACGCGCGATGCAGAGAACGATGGAGCTGTAAACGAACGAGTCGGCAGTTGAGGTGAAATGGTTCTGCCCCCCGCACCGAACGAGGGACCAATAGAACGAGAGCCGGACTGCGCGTTGGCGTCTACGACTGTGAAACAAGCAATCGCCAGGGCAAGGGGCAATACGATAAGGAGTGAGGAGTTTTTCATGAAAGATCTTTCGTGATGCGAGTAAGCTGTACGTCCACATGGACGATGGATGTACGTAGATCTTACAGCGAAGTTCTATCAAGGCATCAATTTCGACCGTTAACGCTGATTGCTTTCGGTGAATCGCTGAAATACTGTGATCTTTCGCACACTTCTTAACTTCACGCGAGTTGGCCTTTTTGGAAAGTCAATCGTGCTGTGCACCAACTAAGAATTAGGGTTTAGATAATGGATGAGACCACGAGCCCTCGGCGTTTAATGGAACTTCAGGACTCGTGGCCTCGTCCACTACCCTAAAATTCAGACGGAACGCTGCACTAGATCCTCAATGATGAATTTCCATACCGGAAAATTCACCTGTCGCAGCAGATTTCGTCATCTGCATGTCGGCGACATGTCCGTGCGTCGATTCAGATACATCGGCAACGTACTTTCGCAGTTGGTCAGATGGCCCTTCGACGATCATTTCGACAGCGCCGTTGGGGAGGTTTTTAACCCAGCCTGAAACATCGTAGCGCTGAGCCACTTGGCGGCTGGTGAAGCGGAATCCGACGCCTTGGACGCGGCCGGAGAAGAAGATGTGCCAACGTTTCACCGTAAGTTACTTTCTTAGTTCCTGCGTCAGTTTGCCGAAGGCTTCGCGCATCTTCACGTTCTCAAACGGGCGTAGATCAGGAACTGCTAGATTCGAGATCGAATCGAATGCGCGGCGACTGGTGGCCAAAAGGCTGGCGACGTCTTTGCTGAGCGCAACGGTTTTGTAAGTGTTGGCGGCGGTGAGGATGTTTTTCTTACACTCCAAATTCGCGACCATCATTTGATGCTTCTGTTGAGCCAACACTTGTTTGTAGGATTGAGCCGCATCGAAAGTCAGCCGGTTACTTTCGATGTTGTTCTCCAGCACCGCCGCGTCGGCACCCGCATTGATCGCTTTCTTCGCGTCGGCGATGTTCTGCTGGGCTTTCTCTGCGAACTCTTCGAGTTTGGGGTAGTAGACGTCATCCACGTTTTCCACAAATTTGTTTTGAAGACGTTCCACAGTCTTCAGTAGCATCAAGTAGACGCCGTAATATTTTTTGGCCGCCTCAAGATCTTCACCAGTCTTTTCGGTCAACTGCTCCAGTTCCAACGCAAACGCTTTGGCGTTATCGAAAATAATTGACACGCGTACGAACTCATCGCCGGTAATCGACTCCAGCAGCATGTCAATCTTGTCAGCGTCCAACTTCATGCCGATGCGCTGAAGTTCTTTTACTAACTGCATCTTCTCTTCTTTTATGGTTTCTTCCAGCAGCAGGATCTTTTCATTGGCGGCATCGATTTTCTTTTGGTACCCAGATTCCGTCACGACCAAAGGGTTATAACTTTTGATCGGAGCCGAAATGATTTTGCGCTGGTAAACCGTCAGTTCCTCGCGCGTCGCTTTGATTTCGCCACGGATGTCTGAAATTCGGTTGCGGCGATCGGAAATGCTGGAGATGCCCAGCGCTCCGGCCGCGGCATCCAAGTACCCCTCGATCTTGGTCTCTTGGGATTCTTGAGTTTGGCTGTAGAAGTTGTAAAACGCGAGGTCGTTTTCGCTGGGCAGATTTTCTTGAGCGTCAAAGATCTTTAAAGCATCGTCCAGTGCGCCGTGAGCTTTTTCAAAGAAGCGATTCGTTTCGGCTTCGGTCTGTTGGAAAATCTCCTCCGTTTGGGCGGAGGTAGATCCTGTGCATAGAAGCGCCAAGCCAAAAAAGCAAAGCGTCATAAGATATTGGGGTAGCTTTGTCATGAGGTTTTAAGACGACAAAAAAGTTCGTAAGTCGAAAGTATACCGGTTCTGCTGCAGATCAGCAAAACATAGCTTGCTGTAAACGCCGACGAGGAGTTATTCGCGGGTTGAAGGCTGATATTTGATAGAAAATGGGGACGAATTGGCAGTACGGTGAGCAAAATCCGAAATCCGAAATCCGAAATCCGAAATCCGAAATCCGAAATCCGAAATCCGAAATCCGAAATCCGAAATCCGAAATCCGAAATCCGAAATCCGAAATCCGAAATCCGAAAT
>CALDEW010000036.1 GCA_937942355.1 uncultured Pirellulaceae bacterium
GGTCTTTCTAACTTGACATCGCGCTGAATGAGCGTTGCCCTGAATCCTATCCGTTTTCACCCCAATCAAAAAACGCTGGCCGCAAAAGTACGTTGCGACCAGCATCCGAGGTGATGTAAGAAAACAAATTTTCGACCCGACCGTCACCAGGATCGTGTTTTTTAGAACCTAAAATTGCTTTCAATTAAAGGTAACACACAGCCACAAAACGGCTGAAGTTTCTAAACAACGGATGCGATTTTGACTTGATAAAATTCTCAAAAGGTCCGGTCGTCGGGCCTGCGAAAGGTTTGATTGGTAATTCTTACAAAAAACCACTTCACCGGGGCATTTTTAATAGGAATCGGAATTGTTGCCACGCAGGTTCGTGGGTACATATGCATTTTTGTGGCTAATCCACTTGTTACTGGCCGCTCAAAATCGCGATGAACGGCGAAATATCCAAAAAGGTCACAAAGCCGTCTTCATCGACATCAGCTTCTGCTTGAAATTCTGCCATGGACAGGAGGGCAATAAACGGTGCAATGTCCAAAAAGGTAACGACGCCATCCAAGTTGACATCACCTAATAGCGCTGTCTGGATTGGTGGCGTGAAATCAATCGTCAACAAAGCCGCTTCTGCTGGATTGCCGTCAAATGAAACGGCGATTCGCTCTGACGAGTCCATTGGATCATTGAAAAAAATGAAAGCCATCGAGTTTCCAGAGGACCAGTCATTCTGATCGACGATTTCCTGCACGATTGTAGAGAGGTCGGGCGTTGTCGTATTTGCCCCTGAATCGCCAGGAAACCATGGATCGACATTCCAATCCACAGAGGCGGTCGTCAATGGACGGGTCGAAATTGGGGCTTCGTCGGCGAAAGACACTGTGTCGGACGATAGCTGACCGAAAACGGGAACAATCAAGGTGCCAACGTCGGTGCTAGTAGCCGTCAGCTGAATCGAAACAGAGTTAATTGTTGCGCCCTGCGGAATGTTCAAATCAACAAATCGCAAACCAACAAGTTGCTCAATTCCATTTTGATTACCGTACTCCAAATCAGAGCTCGATCGAAAAATGTTGCCGATATTGGCTCCCGTCACTTCCTCTTCCGCGTCATCGCGAAAATCGGATACTCGCACTGAAATGGTTTGGGCCTGTGAAAACGAAGCAGTGAATACCACTAGTAATATTACGAGGCAGGAGAAGTAAATTCTCATGATGAATCTCCAATGTGGAATAGATTTTGTGGATGGGCTAACGAGTCGCAAGCTGATTTCGAAAGTGCTTTTCAAACATTGCTTCAACTTCGTCAATAATAAAAGGCGTGGAGTGGACTCGATTTTTTCGGGATGCACTGATTGCAATGTGTCGTGCGAGTGAAAGTGTTTTGAACGCTAAGATGTCTTGGCTCAATACGGCAGGATTGAGGCGGAGATATCGCGTTTGGATTTGATGTTCTTCCTCAGCCCATTGATCAGGATGGCCAAAAGTTCGAAGTGAATGCTCGATGAGATGTGCAAGAAAGTTTCCGACATCCAATGCGGGGTGGCCCATCGCAACAAGATCCAAGTCTACAAGCGCGGCTCTGTTTTTCGAGAACAGAATCTGGTCCTGATAAAAATCGCGATGGATTGGAACGGTCAACTGTGTTTCTATTGCCTGTCCCAGCCGATCACAATTCCCCCAAACTTCTTTAATCCGCTCTGCCAGTTGAGGAATCTTTTCGCCAGCGACTTGCAAACGCTTATTCAATATTGAGAGTTCTTCTTTTATCGTGTGGTCACGTTCAACCGACAGGTCGCACTTGTGTAACTTAGCGATAGCGTCAGCAATACGATCAGTGACCGAACCGAGTTGCCCGCGCTCTAAGAGTTCACCACACGAGCAACCTGGAACCTTCTCTTGAAACCACATTTTCCAAACGGCTAAAGAGCCCATTGGCTTGGGCACTGAGATCCCGTCTTTGCTGTCACCACCAAATCCAAGCGAATCGTGTAGTTCAATTTGTGCGTTCCGAGTTTTTTTGTCGAGTCTTTTGGCAGACGCTTTTCCCAAAACAAATTTCGGACCGCGTTCGGTCTGCAACTCAAATTGAACCATGCAGCGACGCCCCGCTTTATGTCGCCAGCCACTTACATCGACAAGCTCAAACTTCCCAAAAGTTGATTCGAACTCGGGGACGTTATGTTGAAGCTGTTTTTGTGCCGACGAAATATCGAACGCCTCGTTGAGGAACGCAAGTTTCTGATCCTCTTGGATGTTCGAAGACAATTTCGAACTATCGGCAACAGCCACCTGTTGTGTTTCAGAATCCAACAAACAAACTGACGCTTGCTGTTGGGATTCCAGTTGTTGATCAACCAAGCCAAGCACTTTTTCGGTTTGCTGCATCCAAGTTGGAGCACCAGATCGGAAAGGATGAGACGCAAGACGAAACAGTGCAGCGGCTCGATGCCACCGATAGCGCTCGACTGCGTCGCGGCACCGCATGTGGCGAAGCGAAAGCTCATCAATTGAATTGACTAAGTCATTCGACAGTTCTCCGATACACGCGCGATACTGAAGGTGTCCGACGAATGAGGCTAAATCTTCCGTTGCGTCGCCGATCCTGCAATCGTCGAGGTCGCAGGCTGTCACACCAGAATCCGTTTTCAATAGTTGTCGTTCGTGGAAGTCCCCGTGAATAATCGTTGAATTATCTAGACGTGGTTTGCACCCGACAATGCTTTTTGCAATCCGTGACGAATCCGCGATCAGTGGCGGATAGATTTCACCGATGTATTGCCCCATCGCGTTCAATGATTTGAATAGTTCCACATTCCCAGTACGCGGTTTCTCAGACGCGCGGTGAAGTCGATCCAAATAATCAAAAACTTCTTTCAGTAATCCGAGACATCCATCTTCAGATTCGGTTGCAAAGTCAATCGAATCTCCATCAATCCACTCATACGCAAGCGTTCGATAACGATTTGAACGACCGATTCGATCTGGAGTCTGAATCATCGACGGCTTCTTCAACAACGTCGCCGACTGCATCACACGCTCGAATGTCGATTGTTCATGCAACTTGACGACCGCACGTCGCCCCGATTCGAAATCCACTTTCGCCGTATATCTTCGATTAGGTTTGTACGCCAACGTTTTGACGTTGGAGACAACTTCACCTTGAAACGATTCAAACAAAACACGCGAAACGAATTCGGTTGGATCAGCATCAAGTTGTTGTAGCGCGGGAATCTCCGTATCGAACGGGTGCTTGAACAATGCAAATGCCAATTCGTCATTGACGAAAGCGTCGGGGTGTTTGCTAACCAGCTTTTGTTTCCGGGTTGGCCAATCTTCGGCAGAGAATGCTTTGATGTGAATGAAAGCTGGTTCTTGATTGGGTTCGTCATACCGATAGCTAACAAGGCAACTCGTGCGGGGCTTGTAGCGTATCGAATCCACCGACAGTTTTCCGGTGGGCAACCATGACCGAAAAAGGTCCGATAGTTTCTCGGTGTCAAACAGCATTCTGGTAGCTGGTACGCAATCATCAGGTTGATAAAGGTGCATCGCTAAAACACCTTTCCTAATGAAACTGATGCTGGATGATCTGCTTTCGCTTGTTGCTTTCGATGCTTGGGCAAAAAGTGCTTTTCCCACCAAGCCACACACACTTCGGCAGATTCAACGGTCCGATCTGCGTACTTCGAATTGAATAGCGAAAATCCGTATTGCTTGAGGGCATCACCTGCGAGCAATTCAAACAACTCAACTTGCTCCGGGGCCATGTCCACTCGCCAATCGCGCAGTCCCTTTTGAGGTGCCAACCAAGCACTTTTGGCCGAAATCTTCTTGGTCGCTTTACTTTTTCCGCGATGGTACTCGATCATTGCGCTCGAATATTCGAGTCTCAGAAACTCACACGCCAATCGCATTTGCTGTTCCGGTTGCTCCACAAGATTCTTGTAGTGCAATTCCAAATACGATGAATCAGGCAAATCTGCCGACTGCAAACGTGCCTCTTCGACAAACCACTTCCACCACAACGCACAAACGCCAATTGGATACTGGTTCCAAAGCTCAAGTTTGCCGGGCCCCTTGGTGGGAGTCGCCCAATCAAGCAAAGAAAGCGCGACGTCTCTACCATCACGAACAATGTGGATTAGTTTAGAGTTCGGAAACAAACCGTGAAGCAAACGTATCCTGCGTACGTAATCGGGGGTTTTTTCACCGCCCAAGTGTTTGTTTTGATTGGCCCCGAAAGCCGAGTACAACCCGCCAACCAGCTCCTGATAAGTTGTCGAACGACTCTTAACGGAATCGAATTCCTCAACGCTCAAACCAAGCCGTTTGAATCGGTGGTATTGAAAGACGTTAGCTGCCAGTTCCTCAGTTAAGTCGATCTTCGAACCGGCCTGAGCTTCTCCAACCAGTGTTTTGTCCGTCAGTTCCAACGCCCTCGGAATAAAATGGGTATCGTTTGCAACCGCCAACTCCGGATGACTATTCAGCATGCGCTGCAGCAAAGTCGTACCAGAACGTGGTACGCCGCAGGCAAACAGAAACGGATTTTTAGTTGATGGTTGAGTCATTCTAGTTGTCGCGCCTCTTCAGGGACCACTCAATACGCGTCTGTTTGGAATCCTGTTGTTGCCGAAATGCTTTGGCATAGGGCCCGTCGCTTCTCAAAAGCATCTCATGACTTCCATGCTCGACCACTTCTCCAGTAGAGATATAGACGATTTCATCGGCACGACACGCCATCGCCAAGTCATGTGTGATCATCAAAGTCGTTTTGTCTTGAGCCAAATCCAGTAAGGCTTCGCTGACAATCGACTGGTTGTTTTCATCCAATCCTGTTGTCGCCTCATCGAGCAACAGGATCTGCTTGCACGCCAATGCAGCTCGCGCGATCGCAATCCGTTGCCGCTGCCCACGCGACAGTGTCGTTGAACGTTCTCCGATTTGCGTGTCAAACATTTCCGGCATCTGCAAAGCAAACTCGTCGACCTCCGCCAGTTTCGCAGCTTTCAGAATCGCTTCTTCGGTGACCTCTCCATCTTGACCGAGCGCAATGTTGTCGCGAATGCTCGAAGCAAACAGCAACGGATTCTGTAGAACAACGCTGAAAGTATCTCTCAAAGATTTGAGCGAGCACTCTTGGATGTCGTGTCCGTCGATCAAAATCCTGCCCGAGTTTGGTTCATAGAAACGCAACAGGAGATTCAGCACCGTTGACTTGCCAACGCCAGATGGCCCCGTGATCGCAACCGTCTTTCCGGGCTCAATTGTCAGGTTGAAGTTCTTCAGAATCAGCTGTTCTTTGTCGTAGCTGAACGAGATGTCTTGAAATTCGATACGACCTTGAACGTCGCCCAGCTCAATCGCATCTTTACGTTCCTGTTCCGGTTTCTTCTCCAGAATGTTGATCACACGCTCGCCAGCGGCCGTGGCTTTCGCAATTCGAGCGGTGTACTTGGCAAACTCTTGTGCAGGCTTGAACGAGCGCTTCAGGTAAACCAAAAAGACAACCAGATCTCCCGGCAGCATTTTGCCGCTGATCACGTATTGCGCTCCAAACCACATCACGGCGGCCGTCGAAATGGCCAGAAGGATATCGACGGTTCGGCTGAGTTGAAGCGAAAGCCGACTTGATTTCAGGTCATCTGTTTGGCTTTGATTGTTTTTGCGATCGAAATCCGCAGCGAATTTCTGCTCCAGCCCCAAAGCCTTGATCGCGCGGATTGATCCGATCGCCTCCGACGCGATCGTTGCCATCGCCCCTTCGCGCTCACGTTGCTTGCGAGCGGTCTCTCGAATCCGTCGTCCCAAGCGGACGGTTGTTAGCCAATATAGCGGCAGGACGATCAATGAAATGGCTGCCAGTTTCCAATTCAGCCAGATCATTACCGCGGCCATCCCAACCAAAACCATCGAACTTCCAATCAAAGGAAGGATGGCAGTCGCCGTTACGTCTCGCAGCAGGCTCACGTCGCGCGTGACGCGTGTGATCAAGTCACCGTGTTTTGCGCGATCGTGAAACGACATCGGCAAGGCTTGCAAGTGTCGATAAATTCGGTCCCTGACGCGGATGACGACGTAGTTGCCGACTTTAAAGAATCCGACTCGACTGGTGTAGTCCGTGGCCGCACGCATCGCGGCAATGATCACGATCGCCAACGACACGAAGAGCACGATTGTTGTGGTCGACCACGACTCGGGCAACGTAATCGAGTTGGCTTCGGCGATCGTTTTTCGTTCGAAAACCTGATCGAGTACGAACTTCAGCGGCCACGGTTCCAGCAAACGGAAAACAACACCGATTAGCAGCGCTGCGAACGAGCTGTAGATCAATTTCGATTGCTTGAGGATGTCGCGCTTAAAATAGCGATACACCTTGATCAATTCTGGAATGATTTGAGCCAGCTTCTTACGTTTCTTTTTGCGACGCCCCATTAGTTCGCCTCGCAAGGTGAGCAGTTGGGTACGGTCGAGAGAATTTGGTCGACCGCGGCTTTCCAAGAATTCTCGGCAACGGCTTTTTCTTTTGCAGCTTGACCAAGCTGTATTCGCAAGTCTTCGTTGTTGGCAAGCTGAAGGATCGCCTTGGCAAGATCCGAGGCGTCGCCGGGCTTGACCAGCAAAGCCGAATCATCGGGTAGTAGCGTAGGAATCTGGCCGATATGACTGGCGACGATTGCCTTACCTGCCGCCATGTATTCCAAGATTTTCAATGGTGAAAAATAGAATTCATCCAAGTCTGGATACGGCGCGACCGCAATGTCGATGCTGGCGAGCGCCTCAGGCATTTCCGCATTTGCGATGGCTCCCAACCACTGGACCGATTGCTGAACCTCTCTTGAGAACATGGCAAGCTTTTCGCGCAGTGAATCTTCTTCTGGCCCCGAGCCAATGATCTTTAGTTTGATGTTTGAGTTTTCGCCGAAGGCCATTTGATAGGCGTCAAGCAGAGTCGATACTCCGTGCCAAGGTTTTAACGTGCCAACAAATCCTACGACTACAGAGTCTGGATCTGTTGCGAGCGGCATGTCAAAGCGTTCACAGTTGACGCCGTTGGGAACGATTTGAATTTTGTTTTGAACTAGTTCACTATCGGATATCTGAGCGGCGACCTGTTTTGAAACGGCAACGATTGATTTTGCATAGCCAAAACACTGGTCACTCAGCTCCCTCGCTTTCAACTCGTCGATCAGCGTTCGATAGGTTTTCTGCTCTTCGATCAGCGGTGCATTGACTTCCAAAACGCTGGGAATGTGTTGTTTGCCAGCAAACTCCATCGCCGAAAAACTCCACAGCGCATAGCGTTCGTAGATCAAGTCAAACGGTTTCGAATTCTCCAAAGCTTCTTCAACAATTTTGTTTAACTCAACAAGGGATGCTTCACGAGCAATCGTTTCTTTGGGCAGACCTTTCGCCAACCGGGTGACGGGAATATCTTGAAGATCATCCGGAGTTTCGCGGCCCGGTCGCGCGGCAAACACTTCGACGTCCCATCCTCGACGCCTGAATTCACGGATGACTTCCTGACAATGAATTGAACTACCCTTGCGGCCGAATACTGGCACGCCGGGATCAAGGCAAACGTAAGCGAGTCGCATGACTAGACTCCTTGCAATCGGTTGGCCGGCGCCTGGAGCGCTGGCTGAGCCGATTGATAAAAGAGCGTGCGAATTTCTTTAACGTTTTTTTGCGCGTCAAATTCTTTTTCGACCAATGCCCGCGCTGTCGTGGCCAAGGAATGACATAGTGCTTGGTCGTCGAGCAATCGTTTCAGCTGATTGGCAAGTTCTTGGGCGTTTTCTTGTGGAACGATGATTCCCGTTTCTTCATGTCGAATGATCTCGGGAATGCCTGTCACGTCGGTTGACACGCAGGGTGTGCCCAGCGCCAGAGACTCCGTGATTACTGTTGGTAAGCCATCGCGATTGCCATCTGGGCCAATCACACAAGGGGCCGCAAACACCGATGCCGCAGCGATCTTTTCGCGTACGACGTTTTGAGGCATCGGGCCAGACAAGACAACGTTGTCAGTGAGTGAAAGCGATTCAATCTGATTGCGAAGTTCGGTTTCTAGATCACCTGATCCGATAATTTCACATTCGAAGTTGACTCCTTGTTCAACCAGCAACTTGCAAGCGTCGATCAAATGGCAAAAGCCCTTCTTGTCGACTAATCGGCCGACAGAGATGATCTTCCTTTGGCGATTTCTGTCTGAGTTGAATCGGAAAAGATCTAAATCGAGCCCGTTGTAGATGCGTTTAATCTTTTCTGGGTGACCAAAGTTGTCGACCAAGTGTCGAAGGTTGAAGTCGCTTACGGTGACAACAAATTTCGAATTTGCAATTTTGCTTTGCAGATCTTCAGGAACAACCGACTCGTGAAAAATGTCTTTCGCGTGCATGGTCACCGAATAGCTGATGCCCGCAATCCGGGCTGCGATTTGTGCGACGGTAGCAGCCGAGGTTGCAAAGTGAGCGTGCAGATGACTAATGTTCTTTTCGTCGACCTGCATCGCCAAGTGAATCGCTTGATACACATCGTTCACCGCTGCGAATTTCGCTTCAGCCAATGCAGGCCACAGCTCAGGAAACCGGTCACTCAGCTGGTGAAACACTTTCCACAGCTCTCTCGACTTGACAGAGCCCGGCGGCAAGTAAGTCACCGGGGCTCGAACTTGAGAAATCACGTTCTGGAAATGCGTATCCACCGACGGTCGCAGCGAAAAGATTTCCATCTCCACACCGTCTGCCTCGTGCACCAAAATCTCGTTGACGATAAACGTTTCGGAAAAGCGCGGATAACGTTTGACAACGTAGGCAATTCGGTGCGAGCTAACTTGCTTGGGTTTATCAGGCATGGCTCTGTGACACCTCTGGGTTGCGCTTACTTTGAGGAAACATTAGCCCGATTGAGTCACAGATTCTTCGCAGGCCTAACATCTCTAGCGGCTGGCAATTGAGCGGCGTTGAGGCGGGGGTGCGGGTCAACCAGTCTGCGATTGCTGATGCAGATAAATCATCTGGGTGCAAAGCGTCAACGTATCCAAGTTCGGCCAACCGGTTCGCACGAATCAATTGTTCCTTTCTCGGCTTTACCCGGGGAACGATCAGAGCCGGTTTTTGGTACGTCAAAATAGCGGACAGTGTGTTATACCCGCCCATCGAAACGACATGGCTCGCCTGCCTGATCAGCAAATCACCTTCGGAGACAAAATCAATAACCTCCAACGAAGGTATATCCTCTGCATGCCTCTTCAACGCAGCCCGCGCGGCCTCGGTCATGTAGGGGCCAGTCAGGATCTTGGCTGGCATTCCAGTAGCGCGAATCGCTTCCACGAAGCAGGTCGGCAACTCTTCTCCGTCCTGCCCACCGCCAATGGTGCACAGCACAAAAGATGGTTCTTTGCGACTCGATTTTTCGATTCCAGCCAGTCGCAAACTTGTATCTAAGTACCCCGTATAGGCAACCCGTTCGGACAGACTACTTGGGAACGAATATTCTGCTACTGCGTCGTAGATATTTGAATCACCATAGATCCAAACCGAAGGAAAAAACTCTTGAATGATTTTGAATGTATCAAGCGCTTCCCAGTTACAAATCACCTCCTGCGGTTCGTCCAAGATATCCCGCAAACCAAGAACGCAGTGGCAATTCGACTCAAGCGAAAGCCACTGGAGAGTAGGCAACAACTCACCGCCGGCACCTGAGGGAACTTTATCGACGATCAACAAATCGGGCTGATACGATTGGACGGCGCTGAGAATACTTCGACCGCGCAGTTCAAGAACGTCCCCGGCAGGAATACCAAGATTCCTTGATGTGTAGGTTCCGTCGGGTCGTTTGTGAAACGATGGAAGCGTAAGACAGTCGATGTCTGCCGATTGTGCGAAGAGACAAGCTTCTTTTGCTCCGGCAATCGCGAGAATGCTGGCGTTGGGAAACTGAGACTTAATGTGACTTGCAATCAAAAGATTGCGCCGCATATGACCAATTCCCATCGTGTCATGCGAATAAAGGATCACCCTAAAATCAGTGTTGAGTGTTTCCACATCCGATTTACCGAGAAACTGTTGCCGGATCTTCGCAGCCAATCGAGCTGGGGTCGTTCCGGGGTTCGTTTTCATGATCGTTTTATTCATTACGCAATGACTCAATTTCGTTAGACCGCGTCACGGCGATGTTGATGTTTGTTTTTTCTTAATCCGTCGAATTGCTGATTCAGCGGACTTACGAACCGATTCATCCTTGTCTTTGAGCAGTTTTTCCAGCTCGGCAAGTGCGGGGTGGGCATCTTTCCCAATCTTGCCAAGCGTTTTAGAAGCGTAGTAACGCACTTTGTGAAAATCATCCGACAGTGCTTTGGTTAACGCGTCGATCGCTGGCGCTGCCTCATCGGCAAACTCGTCAATCGTCTTTGCTGCATAACTGCGAATCTGATCGTCGCTGTCATTCACTAGCGCAGCACAGAGTTCATTGACCGCAACCTTCGAAGGACGACCGATTTTTGAAAGAGCTTTGACGGCTCGATAGCGAACCTTCGAATCTTCATCTGACAAACATTTCCCTAATTCCCTTGCCGCAGGTGCCGCCCGCACTCCCATTTCCTCAAGGTCTTTTGCAGCGCTTTTTCGGGTGCCCGAATCGGAGTCACCTAACTCTTTTCTTAATTTCGCTACTTCCGCATCCCCGCCGCATCCAACGAGAAGGACCAATGCGACGCTTGCCAGCCACACAAGTCGTGGGGCGGAAACGGGATTCAAATATATCAGTGTGTTTTTCATGCTTACTATTGGTCTAGTGAGACAACTTCTCCGTCCGCTCGATCACCAAGCCGTTCAAAAACTTCAAGCTTAATCTGATAGCTTATCGTGTGAACGGAACCATCCACCAACGCCATGTTTAGAGTGGCAGGATGGGAGGAACCGAACAGTAGTTCACCGTCACCGTTGGGTGCTGAATAGTCGGGAGCTGGCGAGCGATCGGTTCTTCGAATCGTGTCTTCATTCCAACCGGCGGTGTAACCCTCGTTATCATCGTCTTGCCACTGCCCAAGACTGCCCAGATTCAATCGTTTCTCTCCGATCAGGAAGGTGTTGGACGTTCCATCCCTCATGTCCGCAAACGTAACGGGTTCGAATTGCATTAGAGCTCCCGTTCCATCGCGATTGCTACCCGCGTAGTCGCACAACGCGCGAGTAATTTCTGGAATGCGAAACCGAGGGAAGTAGTTGTCTTCGCCTACAACCGTTTGCGGGCCGCGTCGGGATGGACAAAAGAAGATTGGGTTAGGGGTGGCGATCGCAACAAGTGGCTCGGAGTCATAGACTGCTTGGGCTTCGATATAGGGAAGGATCTGATACCCCCAACCGGCATGTTGATCTGCTCCAATTCCGTCATTGGGTGGACGGAACCAATCCCAGCCTCCACTAGGAAGAAATCCATGCGAGCTCTCGTGCATTTGAAAAGCCAACGCCATCTGCCGGACGTTGTTACTGCACTGAGTTCGATTAGCGGCCTCGCGCACCGATTGAACGGCGGGCAAAAGCATTCCAATCAAGATCCCAATGATCGCAATAACGACCAGCAACTCGACTAAGGTAAAACCAAGCCGATCTGACGCGCGCAAAGGGTGGTCTGTCGGAGCAGCCATGAAAAGAACCGCTGGAAGGGGGGGAAACTTAGGGGTTATGCTCCGCTGAGGAGCGAGAACTTCCCCCTAGAAAGGGTTGGGAAGTATATCCTAGAACGAGCCACAAAACAAGCATTTTTCTTAATCCAAAGTTCATTTTACCCCTGATGGGTTTATTCTGTTTAAATGGCCAATGGTCTAAGCCGATCCTCTATATGTGTGGAGCAACTGCGGCGTCCAGCAATCTCTATTTGCTGCCCAAGGTTATCAGATGCACTCGTGGACAGCTTGCTTGTTGACGAACAATAAGTCTCGCAAAACACTTTAATACAGTTCTGCGCGAGAAACCACTTCGCCTGACCGACCTGCAAGTCGGTGTGCAGTTGCGATCGCAATTGAGATCAAGTTGCCAAACCTTTCGCGGTCTCCGAAGGCAACTCTGCTACCAATGACTGTGGCAAATAAATGAGCTTTCGTCACGGCAAGAATGGACAAGACCCTACTCAGATTGCTGCCGACGAGTGCCCAAGCTGTTGCTCACTTGCTGCCCAGGTAAACGTTCGCTTACCTTTAAAATCCGACTCGGCCAAACACCATTCGGCCGGCGCTCGTTTGAAGCATACTGGTCACGGTGATTTCAACTTCACGGCCGATCGAATCTTTTCCGTCTTCGACAACGATCATTGTGCCGTCGTCAAGATAACCCACGCCTTGGCCTGCCGTTTCACCAGCTTTGACAATGCGGAGGGTAATTTGTTCGCCAGGCAAAAACACCGGCTTCAATGAGTTGGCGATCTCGTTGAGATTGATCACAGGAACGTTTTGAAGTTTAGCAACCTTGTTAAGGTTAAAGTCTCCCGTGACGACCTTGCCCTCCAAATGGCGGGCTAACATCAGCAACTTCATATCGACCGGTTGTCCCTGCATCTCAGGAAGTTCCCGATCATAAATCTTCAGATCAATTTCTTCATTGTTTCGCATCTTGTCCAGCACGTCCAAGCCCCTACGGCCCTTAGCGCGCCGCATCTTATCACTGCTGTCAGCGATGGCTTGAAGTTCAGCCAACACGAAACGCGGCATCACCAAAGCATTATCAATTACACCAGTATCAATCACATCAGCGATCCGACCATCAATCACGACACTGGTGTCCAACACGTAAGGCTTGAGCCCTTTGACGTCCTTGCTGAATTCAACATACGGAATCACGAAGCGAAAATCATCTTTCGTTTGCCACAAAAGGCTGACACATGAATAGCAAATCGCACAACCTAAAAACGAGATCACGAGACTGCGAATAATTTCAGCAGAAGCAGCGCCGCCCGCCAAATCGCCCCTGGCAAGAATATCAAACAGCGGCGTCAAAGCCACGTTAACGATAAAGGTCAACAAGAAGCCAACCACCAGCCCAAAATAGAGGCTGGAAATCATGTCAATTCTTTTGTTCTTGATGAACACGTCCGCCAGGATCGTAATGACCGAACCGGCGACGAAAAGACCGAAAACAGCCCAGATTTTCCACTGCGAATTGGTACTGAACTGCTGAACGTCAGCGGAAGAGAGCAACGTCGCGCCCAAGCCGATGGCAACAATTAAAAAACAAGCTCGTAAAATCCAAAGCGCCATCAATAATTCTCTTAGACTGACAGTCGATATTGTGAAATCAAATTACGCAAAAAATTCGTGAGTGCTTCACTTCGGTAAGTTTCGCAGATAAGAGTGAACGACGCTGAATTGGTTCGCATAGACGAGAGAAACAATCCAGTAATCCTTATTCTAAGTACGCCTTGGCGAATTGAAACCCTATTAAGAATTAGTCAGCATCATTTCGCTAACGGTGGTAACAATCGTACCGAGTCTGCCGGTTGCCCCTCAGTACTCGGTTCTTAGGTACAATGTTTTGGGAAAAAGCCATCCGCAACAAAAGCCATCCGCAACAAATCGGTCCAGAATCACGCTTTTTTAAACATGGCGCGATAGGCATCTTCGCAAAACCGATCGGTCATTCCGGCCAAGTACTCCACCGCCATTCTTGGTACGCCAATATTCTGAGCGCGGATCTGATATTTTTCCGGAAACAGCTGCGGATTTTGACAATAACTTTCAAACATCTCCTTCAACCGCCCCTGCGCCTGCTTCCGAATCTTTATCAACTCGGGATGCCGATAAACGTTCTGGTATAGAAACGCTTCAAGCTCCTTTTTTTGTTCCGCCAATTCATCTGCGTGTTCGATCAAGAACGAACTTTCCATCGCTTCGATGTGGCTTTGAAACTGATGATCTTTCAACTGCCCAGCACAGTGGGATATCAATGATGTCACCTGGCGTTCGATCAAGCGATGGACGACGGCTTGCCTCATGAAATCTTCATCGAGCGCCGTATAGTTCTGCCGCACGAAGGTGATGCTCTCCTTAACCATCGCCAGTTCTGACATCTGCTCGATCGTCACCAACCCCAACTTCAGCGCGTCGTCAGTATCATGCGCGTCGTAAGTCGTGCTGTCGGCAGCATCGACCAACTGGACCTCCAGCAGAGGGCGCTGCCCCTGAGCGTCTTTGTCGATGCGGCAAGTTTGTCCTGCGAGCACTTCGCGTGTTAGATTCAGCCCGGGAAAATCTTGAAAGCGTATTTCCAATTCATTTGCGATCGTCAGGGCAAATTGATTATGAGAGAATCCGCCATCATCTATAATACATTCATTGAGCGCGTC
>CALDEW010000037.1 GCA_937942355.1 uncultured Pirellulaceae bacterium
CTCATCCGATTTCGATTCGGAAGTCGTCGCTTTCTGACCCTTGCCGTCTTCAGCCTTCTTCTTAAAAGGCATCGGTGCGAAGATCGCGATCCCTTTCTCGCCCTTCTTGACCGTTCGGCCAAGCTTCTGCCACGCTCGGAATCCAGCCACCATCGTCGCATTCTCATTCTGCTGCCAAATCATCAGCAGGTTCCTGAGACTGTAGCGGTGAAACTTTGACATCGTCGCAAGGTATTTCATCAAAGCGTCGCTTTTGCCTTGCTTGAGCGTTTCCTCTAGTTGTTCAAATCCTGCTTCAACAAGTTTGATTGCTTCTTCACGTTTCATAAGATTGGTCCTTTGAATTCGAAGCCACAGCCGATTTGTGGTTCGAGATAAAATCAAATGGGCCAACCGGCGGCCCAATAAAGAGCCGACACGGGTAGTCAAGGTGGAGTCTTTTCATCCAAATCAAAGACACTCAAAAGCAGCAGTGTCGCTGCAAGCGATCACGGACCTTGATCCCGTGATACAGTCAGAGAAGCCGACGAGAGATAGATAATTACGTCAGCCATTTTACGTTCGCATAGCGAGTCAAAAATTCAGCCATACAGGAATTCGAATTCTCGTTTGGAAGTTAGCCGTCCGAGGACCAGACGGCTTTCGCGCGGATACGCTATTGGGAATCAGCCGAAACCTGTTCGATTTCTGCTGCTTTATTGGTTACTGTGGTCTGAGTCGTTGCTGCACCTCAGTCAAGACGGCTTCAAGTTCTTCGTTGAGTCGATTTTTGCGTTCGTTTAACTCACTCAGTTTTTCAAATAACGGGGTCAAGCTAAGCAACCGATCTGTTTCCGTCATAGTTTTTTTGTCAGAATTCGTTCTCTTTAACTCTTCGACCGTCGCATCAACTTTCGCTTCTAACCGTTCTTTCCAATACTTATTCTTTTCATCAGTAAGTGACATCGTTTGTCTCCAAAATTCGGCATCCGACAACTACCGATTGATTTCATTTGACTGCCTGTCGGCGGCTTATTTCAGCCACCCACGGGATAGTCAAGGTGGAGCCTTTTCAAAAGAATCAAAGATACTCAAAAGCAGCAGTGACGCTGCAAGCGATCACGGACCTTGATCCCGTGGTACAGTCAGAGAAGCCGACGAGAGATAGACAATCACATCAGCCATTTTGCGTTCGATGAAACCGCTGCATCGTTGAGTTCGATTAGGTGTACCGTTTCACGTCTGTCAGCTTACAGAAGTAAAACGTTTCCTCTTCCGTCAACTGCCGGCCAAAGAAACGATCTTCCATCTTCCAGAAGAATTGAAACGGTTGCCGGTCGATAGCAAACATGAACTTCGCCCCGTCCGACCATTTCACGTGGTTGGATTCCGCATGATACATGCACGTTGACCGACTGATTTCGTGGATTCTTTCAACCTCAAACCAAGGCGGGACGTCTGGGTCCTCAAGGGAGTAGCCCGCACCCGCCATTAGTTCATTGAGAAACGAAATCGTTTCCGCTTTACGCCGCAGTGCGCGCACGATGCGTTTATTTTCGGCTGAAGTAGCCATGGAAATCTCCCAGCAAAATAACCTTTCATTAAAACCGATGCACGCCACCGGTTCCGGCTGACAGGCTGGATCACGACAGGGAAGTCGATTCCTCCAGCCAGTCGAAACGGCGGGTATGACTTCTGCTCGAAAAGAGAGTGATTTAAGGAGCGTAACTTCGTGATGGGGATTTCATCACAGAAGCAAATGGACTGCAAATTTGAGCGGTCAACGCTTGGGGAAAAACCGGTAGCCATCGCAAATCTCGCAACTAAGCTGTATCTCGAATTTCACTATGACGCTTGATGGGAGACAAAAAGATGCTGCTGAAGTTTGTGGGGATTGCTTTACTTTTATTGGTTCAAAACGCTGGAACGGACAACCCTGTTGATCAGGTCGAAGTAACGGAACGATACACGCTTCGCGTTCAAAAGCCGGGAGGTTACGGGAGGCCAAACGTCGAATCATTGGTAATCTCTCCAGATGGAAAGCAAGCCGCTGTCGCCACTTCACGCGAGTTGCTGTTTGTTCGGTGCTCGGACGGCGAAATCATAACAAGGTATGACTACGCGCCCTTTTCACTGGCTTATTCAAATGACAGCCGTCAACTGCTTTCGATTAGCAGTCGGCAAACCAAGATGTTCCAGACGACGACGCCATCCGAAATCCCTTATTCCTTCACGCGCCCGAAAGGTTATCTTGGCGTCAGGCTTCAAGAGAAGAATGGCAAGCTGGTCATTGAGTCCGTTGAGCCGGGCAGCCCAGCGTCGGAAACGGATTGGCTCGCCGGTTCCGAATTGGTGGGCGTCGGTGAAGGTTCCGGGACAACGATGGATAGCGTCATCGGCATGTCATTGAAGGACGTATTGGGCAAGCTCGATGGTCCCGCCAACACCAAGGCAACCCTAGCACTGATCCCGCGCGGCAAAATCGACGAGTCCAAGGTCACCATGACACGGATGCAAATCAACGCGACTGGTGGATACAGCCCGTATCCAACTCCGGAGAAACCAGAGGCCGTCGCATGGTGCATGGCCAACAAATTCCATGAGTTTCGCAGCACTCGCACCGGAAACTATGTCTCGTCGCTGCGTTGTGAGCAAATTGTGAATGATCGCGGTGCCGAGGGAACATCGAAAAACGGCGAATGGTTCGCGTTCCTGTCTCAATACAAAGACTCACAAAAGGCGACCGTTCAAATTGGCAAGCCTGCTGATCGGGAAAACAAACCTGCGATCTCCGTCAGCGGGACGGCAGCGTATAAAGTTGGCTACAAGCAAGGTGCGGGCCGGATTTATGGAGCCGAAATCTACAACGTGCTGACACAAGAACTTGTGGCGTCGTTTCCGGTTGGGTTGGATGAGTCTGATCGAGGGGGCGAGGTCTTTACTGGCGTTCAATTGGATCCGGCGACAAATCGCATGATCGTTTCGACGTCTTCAACGATCCACGTCTATGACGTTGGCACCGGCGAGAGAAAAAGTGCCATTCGTCCAGTTTCAGACGACTCGGTGATGTTTACGACGTTAGCCGTAGCAGGCAGCTATGCCGCCGTTGGAGACAATGCGGGTGTCGTCCGCATCGTCGATTTAGAATCGAAACAACTGGTCGAAGCCATCCCAAGTCGCGAGAAGAGCAAAGTGACGCATGTCGATCTTTCAAGTGACGCCAAAACACTGACCTATCACGCTGAAGGTGTAGCGCACATCGTTCACTTGAAACTGAAATAGCCGTTTCATCGCGGATCCACGCGTTACCAGCAAGAACCTCGTTGGCAGAGAGGCAAACTGAATGAGCCATCCATTCTGCCTACCGGTTAGTCCTTCAATCCACTAAAATGAGGTCTTTCCAAGACAAAAATACTTTTCCAGACTGACAACCAAATTGGATTTAACAGCACTGCAACGTGAATTCATCGACCGAATTGAACTCGCCAGCGGCAAGCCGGTGATCATGCAGTGCGATGCTGATTTCAGCGGTCATGCAACGATGAAAATCGCCAAAGATGACCAGCCAGCACATCTCTTCTTGCACAAGAAAGAACACGCTCCGGTACTTCCGTATCTCGTTGCCTATCAGTGCTTGCTGGCGCTGCGAGTCATCGAGGCGGACAGTGATTCCAGATTTGACCTCGCGTCGACGTCGAATATGAAAAGCGATGTGTTGAAGCTCACGCGGGAACACGCGAAGAAGAACCCCGAAATCCCCGAGCATGTGGTTCCGGAAATCTCTGCTCA